>NZ_JBZAYJ010000010.1:0-5524 GCF_058243045.1 Acinetobacter sp. LipI_23
TTCCCCAGCATGCAACTTAATCGACCTATACAACTACTTCTAACGCTCCGCCTTTGTGAGAATCCCCTGTAAGCGGTTTAGCCTTTCGACTATCGCTACGTTGCACCAGTGACACTTATTCCCTCCACATGCAACGCATGCCAATCCGTAAAACGGACACGCAGAAGCAGGCAAAGCTCGATTTATAATGCTTATTTGACGATTTAGAACACGATTTAACGAAGACTTATCATTTTGAGGCTTGATATAAACACTGTTTATTGTGAAAATGGAGTTCAGGTACAAGCCTTTTGGTGAAATCATAACGGTCGTCTAACCTTATGATCTTCGTTACTTGATGTTCTAGCATCAAATAACTGCGTACCGCTGAATTTACTTGAAAACCCCTCTAACTTGCAAGACTTAGAGGGGTTTTTGTTTATAATTTTAAATTACAAACTACTTATCTTTATTTAAAGCAAATTTTCGCTTCTTAATCACCGTAATTGGCTTTTCTTTTGGGCCCATATTTTTCTGAATGGCTACCTGCTTCATCTCTACTGGCACAACACTATTTTCATTAGTCTTTGGACTAGATTCTTTAGGCTTTGAGTCTGTTGGCTTTTGCAGAGTTGCTTCTTTATTTTTAATTTTTATATAAATTTCATGAGCAACTGTATTGTGCTCTTTAATTTCTCTGTTTTTATCAGCCAATTTTTTATACTGCTCCTTAAAAGGTTTTATAAATTTTTTGATAGCTGATAAGAACACGGCTTCTTCAGGGTATATGTCCGCTAATGTCTTAGGTGTTTCCTTTTGCACGAAATTGATGAGATCGGCTGGAAATTTATTAAGAATTTCTGGAGTAGCAAAGCTTACAAAATCATAGTCATGATAAGAAATTACAGCATATCTCGTATTTTTCTTGGTCGGACTTTTAATATAACCTTTGACTGTTGCCTCCCCTTGATCAAGTAACTTTTTCAAATAGAAATCTTTAATTTGGTTTTCTATAAGTGCATTCCCTCTATAGAACCTAAGCTTCTGACTGATTTCCGCCTGTTCTTCCAGGTTGTCTTCATTAACAAGTTTTAGCTGTTCGGCTTGGTCAAGGAATTGAGCATAATTATATTGAGCAAGTTCGGATGTCCAAATCAGTAACTGGTCAAGGTTTTTAGGCATAGGAACTTTCAAATCATTCAAATCAAGCTTTTTAATGGGCGCAAGTTCTTCTTCCTTAAATTCCTTTCTCTCTAAACTCGCTCGATTTAACATAGAACTATCCTTCAATATTACTTATATTTCAAAAATCTGTAAGTCATTAAAACAATCTTAAATAACCATCTAGACACCGAATACAGCCATTATAAGATTATGAAAAATCTAGAGCGACTATCTTTGCTGATATTTGTGTTCAAGATGAGAGAGTTAAATAAATACGTATCGTTAAATGTAAAAAAAGTCTATTTAGTATTGATACTAAATAGACTTTTTCTTTTATAAATTGAACATCAAGACAAAAAAAGGAGGTCATGTCTAATCATGACTAAATCCCTAATTAAGCACGTTTCAATGCCATAACATGGCGAACCATATCGTTAATATGTTGTTTTGTTTCATTATCTTGTGAACTTAACCATTCTACGACATCAGCATCAAAAGCCTTTGCTTGCGCTATGGCATGGCGTTCCTGTAATTTCTTCACAAAGCTAGGTTTAACCAATGGGGCATTGGTAGGGTCAAAATTTTTATAGCGTTCTAGTTCATTTTGCATTGCTGTACCTCCGCTTTTGGTGATGTGATGGTTCAAATGCAGTGATTATTCTCGCAACATCTCCACGTTCAACCCAAACCACTGTTAATAGTCTACCACGATTGCTTAAACCGACTGATATTAGTCGTTGTTCGTCATAGTGTCCTACATCATCAAAAGACATCAATGCAGGATCAAGGAAAATACTACAGACCTCCTCGAACGTAATTTCACGCCCTCGATAGACTAAATCCATTTTTTGGTCATGCCATTCAAATAACAAGCCGTAATATTCAATCAATGGCATGATTACCTCTTTTCCTCTCGTAAAACTGAAATTAAGTAAGAATTTTCTTTTAGCATAAGAAATATTCTTATTATTTTGGGTCGATCACACATAAATCATTGTTTTTGGAATAGTTGCACTGATCTTTCATTATTCGGACACAAGGTTTAGTTTCTTCCCCAACTTTACAGCTTTGAATATCAAGTTGAATACCATCCTCTCTTAAGCTCTCAATCTTAGAAATATTCTCAAGTGGCTTTATATAAACACTAAATAACCAAATGATGCCAAGCATAAGAATGGTAAAAATTCCTAAAATCATTGCGATGATTTTCCACGAAAATTCATAGCTGGCTGATTCAATCGAGTTTTTTAAGCGTCCAAGTGCTTTAGCAGTCTTAATAAGCTCCGCTGTTCCCTCCTGTAAGCCCGTATTTAGCGATTTTGATACGGTACTATGGGTTTGCCCAGCGATAGCCCTTTGAATGTCTTCCTTCGTGATTTGAAGCTCTTTAACGGCCTGATTGACTAGGTTCTGCTGTTGTTCTGCAACTGCCATCAGTGCATATAGCTTTTTTTCATCAGGTGTCATCGGCTCATCCCCTTATAACTCATGGTTTTCTGTTGTTCTCGCTCTAATTTCTGCTGTTCTTTGTACTGTTCCAAAGCAAGCTGTTTGAAGCTGTCAAAATCAGCCTTAAAGCTCTCAATCCCCTGTTTAATTTCTTTGTCTGAAATTGGGCTGTCTTTGAGGTCTTTCAGGTCTTTTTTCGGGTCACCTAAGTCTAGTTGTTCAAGCTCTTTATAGGCTGTTCGTGACTGTTGCAGGGCTTCCCTGATTTCAGGGTCTTTGGCTTGGCTTGGTAATAGTTTTTTTTCAGGGTCTTTCTCTATGCCTTGCTCTTTGTAGCTTCGCATATCAATACGGCTGTCAATTTGGTGTTTTTCTAAATGGCTGTTGCATAAATCTGCCCATCTTTGGCGTAGGTCTTTAATATCGGTTTTTCTTTCCTGGTAACTCTTACCGGTATTGTCTTTTTTAGCTCCGCCACGTTCAGGATTTTTGCTGTTATAGCGTTTGAAATACTGCTCCGGATCTCGTTCGATTCCATCTTGCAAACGTTCATTAAACATGAGGTGAACGTGGGGCTGATCATTGCCGTCCATTGCTTTAGGGTTATGAATCGCAAACTGATATGGATATTTTGAGCCGATCTCGGACTGAATGAAGTCCTCAACCAATTCTAGGCGTTGCTCGGCATTCATTTCTCTAGGCAAGGCAATTTCATATTCTCGATAAGTACTGCCATTTTTGCGCTCGTAAAGGTCGGCTGCCTCCCAAAAGGCAATCGGATTATGTTCAGCCCATTTCGGCATGTTTCCATAAGCACTATGTTCAAGGTCAGTTTCTGCCTGTTCCTGTTTCAGCTTCTTTTCTTCGTCCCGATCAATATATTCGGAATGCGGTGCTGCCTTGCCTGCCTTGCCAACTTTGACACTTAAACGAGCAATCGCCATTAGGTTTTTTCCTGTTCCTTTTTTCGGTCTAATTCTTTCTTAAAGGCTCTTTGATCGAGTATCGAAGCCCACATCATAATGATGATGATTAGAGGTGCTGCGATCACGCCAAAAGTAATATCTTTAATTTTTCCCAGTACCTGTTTTAGTTGCATGCAGTTGCTCCTAGCTTTGGTACTTCTTTTTTCTGTAAATTGAAAATTTACGGAAAAAAGAAGTTTCAGGGTTTTAGGGATGAAGTCCCTAACGTGCTTAGGTTTCTCAATGAAATTGAGAAACGTCTAAGCGCGCCATCAAAAAATTTGATGGAAGTACAGGCAACAATCTCTAGAACGATTTTAACAAAATTGCGTACATTTGACGTAATTATTTTGTTATCGTTCTTTGAGAATTAAGCCTGTACTTTTGCGGTATCTGAATTAATGGAATTGAATATGAATAATGATTGGCTGTCTGAAAAAATCACCTATATCTCTGCTTTAAAGAATCCGAGTGATGCTCAAAAACTTTTATTGGAATTAGCTAAAATCCAATACCGTACACCAGACCAAGAGAAAAAACTGAATGCTTTGATTAAGGCCGAAAAAGCAATAGATCGAGCGAATAAGCAAAAGGTAGCCGTTAGAAAATTACTGAATGCAGAAAAAGAAGCTGAACGTAAAGCTCGTACACGTCATCTCATCCAATTAGGCGCACTTTTTGAGATTGCCAATCTAGATCAACGGAACCCAGCAGAATTACTTGGAGTTCTGCTTAAAACTGCTGAAATCGACCCAAATGATATGAAATGGCAGATTTGGAAGGATTTAGGACAGGAAACTTTAAATCAGCGTAAAAAATCTTAAACCATATTTTAAAAATCGATCAACATATAGAAATATACCCTCAATATTATAAGGGTAACTAATTTTAGGTTAACAAATGAAACTGATTTATATAGTTGCAGCACTAATTATTTTTTTTAAAATTACAAATGCTCATGCTGAAAATTCTATTACTTTTGAACAGTATAAAAAAGGGATACTTTTCAAACTTGATGTTTTGTCTGACTCTATATCTAAAGTATTAGAATTTAAAAAAAACAAACGGCCTTTAACAACCAAAGAAAGCTCTGAACATATGTGTTCAGTAAATGGCATGACTAGAGAAACTCTATACTACATAAACAAACATCCTAAATATAAAGAAAAAATAAAATTAGAGGAGATACAAAAAATTGAAGATGCGCATCAAATCTCTGAAAATTTTATTAAGAAATTTGACGTCAAATGTCCTGATACTGTTGAAATTCCGGCTTATTATCCAGGTGCAAGATGGCAAGAACTCCCTTCAATTCAAGGTAAAGAAGATCCAGTTATTGCATATATAGACACAGACAACTATAGAAAACATTCACCAATTCCTGACAGTGAAGTTGTTAATATAAAAGAACTTTTTAAAACAAATCCTGATTACTATATAGAACAGGATTATTTAATTTTTTGTAAAACAAAAGAGTATATAACTACTAGGGTAAAAGCATTTGTAGAGCATGCAGATGGAACCACAACAAATTATGAACTAAAAGATGAACTACCTTTAACAAAAGAACCTATGGGAGATAAGACAAAAAGGATTTTTGATTATAAATGTGAATAGCCTAAGCAATAATTGTTTTATAAAGATTGATCAATCATATACAGACAACTCAATATATATAAAAACAAATGTTCTCAACTTCTCAACTCGCCCCCAAAGCGTCGCACTTCGTGCTTTGGCTTTGGAAACGGTTGAGAGAGTTTCGGCAATACTTTCCCTAAAGGCGGTCATTTAAAAAAATGACACATCCTTTAAGTATTGCCGATTTACCGCATATTCTTTTGGCTTCGGAGCCACGTATATCGGTCGTATCCGCACATAGTTTTGCTGACTATGCAGACAAGGACTAAAGGTCTTGCACCTTCTCCCACACGCTCCCTGTCGAAGTATGGCGATATCTCTGCGAGGGT
>NZ_JBZAYJ010000011.1:0-4289 GCF_058243045.1 Acinetobacter sp. LipI_23
AACTTCTGATATTTCTGCACTATCTTCACTGCTTCGTTGTGCTTGCTGTTTAAAGTGTTCGTGTAGCTCTTTAACTGCTCGATAGTCCCTGACTGTGCTTGTATAAGCTCCAGTGCTTTCTCTTGCTCTTGCTGTTGTTGCTTCAATTGATTCTGCTGTTCTTCGATAATGTTCAATAACTGCGCTTCTAGTTTCATTTAACGTATCTCTTTCACGATTCTCAACGAGCGTTGATCGTTTTGTTTCATTTTGAAATCCAAATGCATATATTTTGGATCTACCTCGACACAAGTTTTGTTGTTGCATGTCGATATATATAGACTGCCGCCTTCCTGCCTCAAGTGATCTACTTGCTTCTGCATCGCTTCTATATCGTTGTATTTGCTCTTGCTGACGTAGCCTAGTGCGATACTCGATATAAGCAAAATAAGAGCTATCGAAGTCAAGACTATATTCGATGAAAAAAGGGCTTTTTTCAGCTTCGCTTGCTCTGCTGTGGTTTGGCTCAATGCGCTTAACGTCTGCAAGTCCTTTTTCAAGGCCTGTATCTGCAGCTGTAGGCTCTCTTGCATCTCCTGCGTATCTTTGTTCAAGTCCAGCTCCATCCTGTTTATATTGGCTTGTATGCTCGTTTTCTTGTTTTTCAGGCTGTCGTGTAAATTCTGCTGAGTCTGATCTATCTCTTGTTGCATATCGTTCGAGATGATATTCACTCTTTGATTCACAAAGCTTTTTGTATCTTTCAATGCAGTTTGCATATCTGCTATCAGCTTCTTGTCTATATCGTTCTGATGCTTCTCTCTTAAGCTCTGCGCTTTGCTCAGAATGTCGGAAGTTCTGCTCATAAAATTCGCCCTTTAGCGGGATGGGTTTACTCTCTGGGTTATTGGGATTTTTGACTGATATTTGATTTTTAGTGATTCGGGTTATTTCTAGACCAATTTCAGTCATCCATGATTTAAGGCTTTCTCGATCACGGACTAAACCCTCCGTGACTGCCAAAGCAACTTCTGTATTCATGGCACTAATAAAATCTTTTTTGTCCTGTGGTAAGTTCTTTGCGATTTTTACTGACCGCCGATTGATAGGGTCGTCAGGGTCAAAAAGCTGATATTTGTAATTAACGATACTTTTAAAATCATCGACTCGATTCAAATCTGCTTTTGCATAAAATGGCTGTAGCCGTTTGCCTGTAGTGATCTCTACGTTTGGAATTAAAAAGTTAAGCTCTAAACGCTTCTCTCCAGTTTCTGCATTTTCCTTGTCTTTATGTTCAATCCAAACAATTCGATATTGATCAGGCTCAAGACCAGGGAAAAGAGTTTTTTCAAATGCTGCCATCAGGGCTTTTTTCTTTGCATCTGATAAATCATTCTCGAAAAAGGACAAGCACCCTGCCGTATATTTTTTTACATACGGTGAGCTGTCTATGAGTTCTGCAACTTCTTCTAAATCACCTGATAATATTTTTGCATGTTCTCGATCTCGATCTTTTCCAAGAAAATAATCTATCGGGCCTGTAGATCCGCCTGTACCACGCTTGAAAAATTCGACAATCATTTAACTGACTCCTTGAGTTGCTTCAAGGTTTCATCAATACCAATCAACAAATGAAGTAACTTCACTGCATCAAGCGGTTCTTCTCTCGCAATATTTGTATTTATCGCTTTTGAAATTTGATTGATGTTCGTACCGATGCGACTTAATTCAAGAATGAAATCTCGATCAAGTTTTGAATATGTACTTGTATGTACTTCTTCTTGTTTAACAGCTTTCAAAGCTGATTCTCTCAGTAACTTAGCTACCGAGTTATAGGGGTTCTTTTCTTCAAGTAGCTGAAACTCTGAATCGAACAGAGTCACTTTCACAACTTTGGTTCTAATTGGTCTTTTCTTTTCAAACTGAATTTCGTGTTTATGTTCTTCTGCCATAGTCACCTCATGTTGGGACCTCATGTTGGGTCTAGGCGGTTGGGTTGGGGGGTTTCGGGGGGCTTGTCCCCCTGAACAAGGTCACGATAGGTACTTTTTCAAATAACGTAGTTATTTGAAAAAGTACCTATTGTGTATCCTTGCTTAAATTACAATAGCATGTTGATTTTATACTAACAATGTTCGGAACGAATGTTGTTATATAAAATTAAAGGCTATCTGTAATTGCGGTATTTAATATTGAGTTGTTTACGGGGGGGAAATCAAAGACATACCAATATTCGCATATTCCACAGTTTGAATACTTGAAGTTTTAAGATTAAAAGGCTGAAGAAAAGACTTTAACTCGCTTCGCTCGCACACAAGATGGGAATTACTTCGTAATTCTTTTTTGAAGAGCACACTACACTGATAGCTATTTGCACAAAACAGGGGGTTAAAGTTATGATATTTAATAAGTTTTTTTACTGGTTTTTGCACTGTATTTTTTGTTGGTTTTTGCACTGATTTTGGCTGTTTTTCTTCATTTATTGCATTGTAGACAGCACGAATTGATAACCCAGTAATTTGAGCTATATCTTTTGCCTTTTTACCCTGCTTAGCTAGTTTTCTTGCTTGTTGCCGTTGTTGTGCGTACTTGTAGCCTTTCGCTTTACCGCCTTTTTTACCGTATTTAGACGCTATTTCACTGAGTTCTGATTTTGTATATTTACGCTGTTCTTCAAAACTGCCATAACAATAATCAACGATACTATGGCAAATCGTAGCAACTTCACTTGGTTGAACAGGTGGACTGCACTTTGTTTCATTTAGCTCGTTTGCAAAATCATTTAAGCAGTTCTCAAATTGTTGTCGTGTCCAGTCTTTAGCGTATTGGTTATATAAACTGTAAGCACGTACACGCACAGTATTGAATAAGAAGTCATTACGTTCACCGCTTCCAACCGTTGCACGATCTGACGCTTCTGACGCTTGTTTCAGGGCTTTATCTGTTTGCTTCGACTGTAGTCGCTCAATGAATGTTGTGCTTTTGACTTCTAGTTCTGAAATTCGAGCGAGTTCATACATCTCATAGCTTGTTGAACGCATCCCTACAACGTCCCACTGCTCGCTATAGGGGTTTTTAGCGATAAAGTTATGATAAGCATCATCACCGCCAAATATGGCGTTTAAATGGCGTTTGAGGGCTTTATACAGACTGTGTGCTTTTGCGCTGTAGTTGCCTTTTTTGTTGCTTGTATCAATACAGACCCAATTTTTAAGACAGTAAATTAACTGTACGTGTTTATTTGCGGGATTTTTGACAATTAGGTTTGGAATTGGGGCATTTAAAGTGCTGTAAATAATCGCTTCTATTGTGTCTGCAATCGGTTGATCTATATCAATGATTAGAGTGCCAGTTTTAAAGTCTGTTGCAGTTTTTAAGTATGCGAAATTAGAAAAATTAGCCTCATCTTTGTGAAACCAAGTCGGTTTTTCACCTGCAAGAGCTATTTTTGAAGTCCAAAGTGGACAATTATCGGGGATTGAAAGACGAAAAACGCTAAGAGATGCGTCAAGATCAGACTTCTTAGTCTGTTGTTCTTCAAAAATCAGGGCTTTTTTGCGTAAATTAAACGCTGTTACAGTTTTCAGCATAAACAAGTCAGTTATTTAGACTTGTTAAATCGCTGTATCCACCGCATAATACGCCTATACATTGTGGATTCAGCTACTAACAAGTCGGTTGATGAAGCCAAAAAGAAGCCTTGTGTCGTCGAAAACTCTGGGGCTTTTTTTTGGTCTGTACTTTTTCTAATTCAAGAAAATGTATCTAATTGCTCTCAATTTGAAGCTACTCTACAACTATTGCAAGATTTTTTTTCTCATTCGTTGAAAATTCGCAAAAATAAATCTGTTACCACCTCAAAACCTGTAATTTGTTCAAAATTAAGACACTTTTTTTTTGAGGACAGCATTGCAAATGCAATGCTCCGCAAAAAAAATGGGTCAAAATGGGCTTGGTGAATCATAATCTCGACTGCGTTGACGCTCTTGCTCTCTCTGTAGCTCTCTTCGCTGATCCAGTTGATCTAAAGCCGTGAAGATATTTCCTGTACTAAATCCTGAAATTTTTCGTGATAGCTGCTCACTGAGTCGAACTTCTCTTTCATCTGTAGTGCCATTGGCTTCAATTGTCGCTCTATCTCTGCTTGCACTAAATTCGGTATTTCTTGCTTGATTAGGTTGTGGACCTGGTTCTCTATCTGCAAGTTCTTCACTAAATCGTTTAAACGTGTCTGCAACTGTACTTTCAAGTTCTGTTGTACATCTTGTGAAAAAGTTGCTGAGATAGTTTGCTCTGACAGTTCTTGCACG
>NZ_JBZAYJ010000012.1:0-1137 GCF_058243045.1 Acinetobacter sp. LipI_23
TTCTGCCTTCTTAAAATTGCCAAAATTTCCTTAAACTCTTCTTTTTTCCCAAAACCAATTAAACGCTGAATCGCCATTTGAACATAGTCTAAACCATAGCGAAATAAACTCATTGAGAGTCGTCCATGCTTCTTTATTTTTATCGCTTTTTTTTGATCATGTTGCCATTCACCCGTTAAGTAACACCAACAGAAGCTTATAGCTAACACCGCAATCAATTTTTTCACTCGTCTAGGGTCTGTCAAGCGCGTATTTTCAAGATTAAACCCGCGTCCTTTGAGACAACTGAATAAGGTTTCAATTTCCCAGCGTAATGCATAATCCTGAATAGCATTGGCATTAAACTGAGGAGAAACGACGAGTAAAAGCTCTCCATTTTCTAACTGTAGTGCACTTATATATAGTTTCACCCGACCAACCAAAATCCGTCGTTTACGACATTCAATTTGACCAACTTTAAGATGGCGAAATAAATCACTAATTTTATGATTCTTTCCTAAATGATTGGTGACAATGAAGTTTTTTTAACACGAATGCAGAAGTTGATGTCTTGTTCAATTAACCATGTAAACCACTGCTCACCGATAAACTCTCTGTCTGCGAACACATTCACAATACGGTCTTTACCAAAAATGGCTATAAAGCGTTGAATCAAAGCAATGCGCTCTTTCGTATCTGAATTTCCACGTTTATTAAGCAATGTCCAAAGGATAGGTATCGCTATTCCACGATAAACGATTGCGAGCATCAGGATATTAATATTTCGTTTTCCCCATTTCCAATTGGTTCTATCTAAAGTCAGTTGCACTTGGTCGAATGAAAACATATTGAAAATCAACTGAGAAATTTGACGATAATCAAAATACTGACCTGCAAAGAAGCGCTGCATACGTCGATAAAATGATTGTGGTAAGCACTTGATGGGCAAGGCTTTAGATGCAGAAGAAAGATTACATGTTTGCTTTAAAATAATCACAAGCATGATGAGCGCAAAGCACTTTAAATGTGACTTGTTCCATTTTAGAGATTTGTTTAAGATAAGATATAACTCATTGAGATGTATCATAGTATTCGTCGTTAGAAAACAATTATTGTGACATTATTTCAATGAGTTATCTATTTTTGTCGTGTACAGAG
>NZ_JBZAYJ010000013.1:0-902 GCF_058243045.1 Acinetobacter sp. LipI_23
GCCTATATGAAACAGCAAAGACATTTATTCCCGATTAGCTTTATGGCTAGATTACTTCACGTTTCAGTGTCACGATTTTATGATTGGCTAAAACGAGGCATGAATAAAAGATTGGTTCAGCGAAATCAACAGACAATTTTGGTCAAAATAGCTCATGAGGAAACTAAACAAAGCTATGGCTATATTCGATTAACTAAGCATTTACAAGCGCAAGGTATCAAAATCAGTACGTATGCTGTACGTCAAATAAAAAAGCTCAACCAGCTGTATTGTAAGCGTCATAAGCGTTTCAAAAGAACTACGAAGAGTGATCATAATCGAGCGATCTACGCAAATTTACTAGAGCAACAGTTTTCAATGACTAAGCCCAATCTTGCATGGTCAAGCGATATTACATACATTTGGACTGCTGAAGGTTGGTTATACTTGGCAGCAGTAAAAGACCTGTACACGAAACAAGTGGTTGGCTATAGCTTAAATGAGCGTATGACCGCACAACTTGTTTGCAATGCACTGACTATGGCGATTCGTAATCAAAAACCAACGAAAGGCTTAATTATTCATTCGGACAGAGGCAGCCAATATTGCAGCCATGAATATCGAAAGATACTGGAAAAATGTGATTTTCAAGGTTCAATGAGCAAACGTGGGGACTGTTACGATAATGCACCGATTGAAAGTTTCTGGGGCATACTCAAGAATGAATTAGTGCATCATTGCAACTATAAAACCAGAGATGAAGCTAAAGCAGATATTACAAAATACATTGTGTTATTTTATAATCAGCGAAGAATTCAAAAGAGTTTGGATTTTAAAACGCCAAATCAAATAGCAGAGAACTTTTATCGGTTAGCTGCCTAGCATATCCCAAGTGAAAGTCTCCTGCTAATTCAGCACATATC
>NZ_JBZAYJ010000014.1:0-764 GCF_058243045.1 Acinetobacter sp. LipI_23
CTAACTTAAATAAAAAAGTCTCCGACGTACCTGGTACGGTTCAGTTTAGATAACACGATCAATGCTTTCAATGGTATGTTGAAAGGAGAAAACTTTGGCAAAGTGGTTGTAAAAATTTAAAAAATAGGAATTATCATGATCACACTACATCATTTAGATCAATCACGTTCTTTTCGCATTTTGTGGTTACTTGAAGAAATCAAGCAGCCTTATGAGTTGAAACGCTATTATCGTGACTCAAACACGCATTTGGCCCCTGACTCTTTAAAAACCATTCATTCTTTAGGGAAATCTCCAGTATTGGAATGGGATGGCAAAGTTATTGCAGAGTCGGGTGCGATCGTTGAGTTATTAATTCAGAAACTTGCGCCGCATTTAGCACCAGATATGGATGAATCTACCTATGTCGATTATCTACAGTGGATTCATTTCTCAGAAAGCTCGGCCATGCTGCCATTTTTGTTAAAAACGTTTAATGCGATAGAAACCAAGCAGGGTACGAAGTTGGTATTTCTAGAAAATTATACTCAAGTTGAGTTCGATAAAGTATTTGGCCATTTAAATGAATATTTAAAAGATAAAGAATTTCTAGTGGCAGACCGTTTAACCGGTGCTGACTTTATGATGGGCTTTGGACTACATGCTTTAGTTTATCATATGGGACAAGGTGGAAATTATCCCCATATCCAACGTTATGTAGCAGGTTTAAGCCAACTACCTAGCTGGCAAGCCGCAGTACAAATTGAACAAAATGGTGTGAAAAG
>NZ_JBZAYJ010000015.1:0-736 GCF_058243045.1 Acinetobacter sp. LipI_23
TACCCATTTATATGGGCTTTCTCATGACAGAACCGAACTCTATTAGCTGCACACAACTTGCCGAGACTTATAACATCTCGCATGATAGTGTAAATCGCTTTCTAGAACGTGAAGACTACACACCTCACGACCTATATCAAGAAGCAATTCAACATATTGATAATAATAAACTTATAGTCAGTATTGATGATACTGTTTTAGATAAACCCTATAGTCAACATATGGACTTGGTTAGCTATTTTTGGTCAGGCAAACACCACCGATCCGTCAAGGGTATTAATCTCATTACCTTGTATGCGACAGATCAGAATGGTCAAAATATTCCAATTAATTTCCGAATTTATGACAAATCTGAAAGTAAAACCAAGAATGATTACTTTATGGATATGTTAAGTGAAGTACTCAGTTGGGGTGCAAAGATTCAATTTATTACAGGTGATAGTTGGTATTCATCGACTGGAAATCTAAAAACCATAAGAAAATATGGTATTCGATTTATGTTTGGTATCGACTGTAACCGTAAGGTTTCCCCAGAAAAAGGACAATGGTTTCAACTGCGTTTATTGCCAAATTTCCATCAGGGTCAAGTGGTCTGGCTCAAAGATTTTGGCTTTGTACAATTATTTAAGACTCAGTTAAAAGAACAGCAGAGGTTTTATATTGTGCATCAAGATGAAGATGATTTATTGTCCTTTGAGGGTTTTCATGAATTACATTCAAGTCATTGGAAAATAGA
>NZ_JBZAYJ010000016.1:0-511 GCF_058243045.1 Acinetobacter sp. LipI_23
CCTCATGCCCCGATATGGAGTGGATTTTTATTGATGGCTCTCATGTACGTGCTCATCAACATTCTGCCGGCATAGCGAATCAATCTATTTCTAAAAGTGTAGGAGGAAACTCCTCAAAAATACATTTGATTGTTGATGCACATGGCAATCCTATTGATTTCATGATTACCGATGGAACCACACATGATGTTAAAGTTGCACCTGATTTAATATCAACATTAGATTTAAAAGAGACAAAAGTGGTATGTGCAGATAAAGGCTATGATTCAGAACCACTGCGTGAACAGATCAGGAAAACAGGGACTAAAGCGAATATACCAAAGAAAACAAATAGCCAATCGAACAATGACCATATGGACTGGTATTTATATAAAATCAGGCATTTAGTTGAAAATATGTTTTGTAGATTAAAGCAATTTAGAGGAATAGCTACTCGATATGACAAGCTCAAAAGAAATTATCAAAGTTCTGTTGCTTTAGCCTGTATATTTTTATGGCTACCTTTATAGGG
>NZ_JBZAYJ010000002.1:0-87923 GCF_058243045.1 Acinetobacter sp. LipI_23
GAATATTTTATGCAGCAGTGAGTTCCGTAATTTTCTTTTTCAACACTGATACTTGTACGGCTGAAGATCGAAAGCTATTTCTGCATCTGCATTGAAGGCTGTTAATACCTCGGCTTTTGGAGCTGTTTTTTTAGCCCCTATGATTAACCACGATTGTTTAACTAATATGAACAAAGTCGTGAAACATTGGTCAAAGAATAGGCGTGAAACATGAAAAATCATAAAAAAAGCCCAATCGGGTGTGATTGGGCTATAAACTAGAAACTACAGCATTGATTTCTAAGGAAAATTATAACACATTTCGTATAAGGTGTATTATGTTAATTTTAAAAATCTTTGAAGCAGATGATTGAGTATCTTAGTTTTGACCTCTAATCAGGTTAGATCATATGTAATATAAGTATCTAAAAGTTAGGAGAACTCATGAATAATAACTACTCAAAACCTATAATAATTTATTGGATTAAAATATTGTGATCAGATACACAAAGTATATTAGGTCACAGCAACATTAAATAGTGATCCGATCCAAGCACTGAATAACATTGCGACAATTCCCCAAATCATAACCCGAACAGAACCTCTCCAGATACTTACACCGCCAGCATAACTCGCCAATGCTCCCATAATTCCGAGAGTTAAAACTCCAATCAGCATGACACCTTTATCTAAATATTGTTCAGGCAGAAGCATCATTGAAATTAAAGGAAATAATGAACCTACAGAAAATGCGAGGGCTGAAGAAGATGCCGCTAGAAATGGCTTGGCAGAGGTATGAACTGAAATGCCAATTTCATCACGAGCATGTGCATCTAAAGAATTATGCATAGTTAGTTGTTTAGCGACATCTTCAGCTAAAGTTGGTTCTAAACCACGTTGTATATAAATATTTTTTAGTTCCTGCAGTTCATGTTCAGGATGGAGTTTTAACTCACGTGCCTCCATTTTCAGATCATTTTTTTCAATATCTTGTTGTGATTTAACGGAAATATATTCACCTGCAGCCATTGAAGCCGCCCCAGAAATTAATCCCGCAACACATGTTACTAATAATGTTTGAGAAGAAGCACCACTGGCTGCTATTCCGACTACTAGGCTTGTTACAGAAATAATCCCATCATTAGCCCCTAGTACAGCCGCACGTAGCCACCCTGACCGTTCAATATAATGTTTTTCGATATGATAAGAATGGCGCACAATATAGTCCCTTGCTGTTATCAGAATGATTATAGTAAATATTTTTTATCTGTAAACCTTAATTGAGCTAGACAATAGAGAATATAAGTCACTACTGATGCATATCCATTACATTTAAAATAACCTTGTTTAATAATGGGTGTTATACGTATTAAAAAAACCGACTCCAATGTTCAGGCTTCGTATAATCCGTATTAAGCTAATTGTAGACAAAATTAATATTCACATGATCTTCCAATTTTAAAATTGCGCTCTAATGAGCGCCATTTTTTTTTGACTGTATTCTTAATATTCACCTCAGCTTGAGCTGCTATTCTGCAACTAAAATACAGTCAACAAAGGTTTTTTATGGCTCAGAACACAGCAACATCTTCTACAGATTTACTGATTCGATTTCTGCATATCGTCATTATTTTGAGCTTTACTGGGGCTTATCTCACGGGGGATGCAGAAGAATGGCATCAAGTGCATATGGCGTTTGGCTATACACTTGGTATTAGCCTGATATTAAGAATTTTATGGCAGTTTCTTGCTTCTCGATTTGCTCATACTCAGCCTTCAGGGGCGAGCCGTCGATTTAATGTGATCAAGCCATTTGTGCAGCGCTATTGGGCGCAACCGCAGCAATGGCTTTCCCCAGCATTTTTAAAAGCAGCCAGTTCCAGCCTGTTTCAGCTGAGCATACTGGGTGCTTTTTGCCTGATGCCCTTAACTGTACTGGCAGGCTTTTTAACAGACTATACGCATAGCCACAGTTTAAAAGAAGTGCATGAACTATTCGCAAATCTGTTTTTAGCTACTGTATTACTACACTTGACAGCACTGACACTGAATAGTGTTCTACTTAAAAAATGGCTAGCAAAGCGTATGTTTTGGGGGACACAATCACATTCATGGTTCACCCTGTTTGCTTCAGTCCTTTCACTAGGCGTGTTGGTCGCTTTCTGGTTTTGGTATTTTAGCTAAGCTTTTATGAGAGCAACACAGATGAAGCTCTATTTAACATAATGGCGGTTACACGAAGTACACTTGTATATTAATATAGATATCAACCACTTAGTAAAAATAGAAAATCCTAAAATGAACAAAAAGCCGACTTTGAAACAAGTCGGCTTTTTTATGATCGATTTTGATAGTTCTTGCCAATAAATTTGACTAAAAATTACGCTTTTCAACTTGAATGATACAATTTTGTGATACATTATTGTATATACAAATTTGAATGTTTTTTATGGAACAGTATTTCGAATGGGATGAGGCAAAGAATCGAAAGAATCAGAAAAAGCACGATGTCTCTTTCGAAACAGCAAGCCTTGTTTTTGATGATCCATTAAGGATCTCAATCCAAGACAGACATACCGATGGTGAAGAACGTTGGCAAACCATTGGAAAAGTAAAAGGCGTACTAATGCTCTTAGTAGCTCACACCATCTTTGATGAAGATGACTGTGAAATCATACGAATCATTAGTGCAAGACAAGTCACTAGGGCGGAGCGAGATAGATATGAGCATGGTTAGATACTCACGCAAAGAACTGAATGAAAAATTCAGCGACAAGCAAGATGCTGAAATTCAACGCTTGCTTGCTAAGGGAACGGTTCCTGACGATCAGCTAGATCTCTCAGATATGCCCGAAATTACCGACTGGAGCAATGCTGTACGCCATAATCAATTCTATCGCCCAGTGAAGCAACAGACTTCCATTCGTTTAGATGCTGATGTACTTGCATGGTTTAAAGCTCAAGGCAAAGGCTATCAAACACGAATGAATGAAATTTTGCGGGATGCCATGCTAAAAGAATTAAAAAATCATCAGTAAAAATGGGAGCTTAAGCTCCCATTTTTAACCTTGTATAAAGTGTATCATGTTAGTTTCAAAAAACTTAATTATCCGTATCATCTACTTCATAAGAAAACTCTAATGGGCTTGCTGAGGTCCAACCAGTTCGTTCAGGCATTCCATGATAGTGTCGTTTTATACTTCCTTTAGTAGCTATAACTTTAAAACCTCTACGCATAAAAGCATTTACAACTCTATCTCTCGGATGTTTTTTAGAACCAGGAGAAGCTGAAACAAGGGCCGTTTTTTGAAAAATACTAGGTTCAGAACCTGAAGCACTACCAATTAAACGATCTAATGATTCTGTGGAAACATTTCGGCGGCTACCATGATGTGGAACTTGCACAAATTTAATGTATTCCTGAATTTGCAAGCCATGATTTTCAGCATATTCAGCAGCTTTAGTTAATGCCTTCACACCACTGTCACCAGTAAGTAGAATTCCTTTATTTAAGATATCCGCATATAAAATTACACTACTATCATTTTCTGCTGATGTTTCAACATTATTAGGTAAATTCTCTTCATTCCATGCTTCACGTAGTATGTTTTTAACGGTTTCAGCGAAGCTTTCCAGACTATCAACAAATTTCTCAATTACTAATTTTGCTTTAGTTGGCGTTTTTGAAAAGTCTGGTACTAATGTGTTTATGTACCATTCTTTATCAGGAGACAAAACCGTAAATGGTCCTATCTGAGCACCAGCATAAGGTTCATATATAGGAATAGATTTTTCTTCAGCCAGTTCATATACGCAATGAGCCATTCTTAGTTTCTCTTTCATACGTTCACTAAGACTATTCGCTGTCATACGTCCATCATGGAATAGATCTAAAATCTCATCACTATATTTCCAAGGCTGATGAATCCAAACTTCCCCAACGTCCATATTTTCTAAGACATAAATTAACCCAGAAACATGGTCACCATCAGGATGTGAATTGATTAAATAATCAATTTTCTGTGTCCCATAATATTTTTTAATATGTGCAACCATAGCTTCACCAGATTTTCTGGTTCCACCATCATAAGCAATAATTTTTTCTATTCCGTCTTCAAAATAATGGAAGAGAATACAATCACCACTCTTTTCACCATTCCCAACAGGTAAAAATTCTATCTCATAACTTGTAATCATTATTAAGTACTCAAATCATTCTGTTAGAATAGATGAGGATACTTTTTTGAATTTCAATTAAAAATGAAAGACTTATTTGGCTATTTTGATGAATACACATTAAAAGCACGATTCTTGCCAGCCTGTATTGCTGGATTACCATTATTAGCTCTTATAGCATCTTATTTTGACTGGAATAAATTTTTAATATCCAATGTCATCGTTGGTGTTCTTATCGGATTTTTGATGGTATTTCTACTATCAAATGTTGCAAGATATATGGGCAAAAAAGTAGAAAAAAACTCATTAGTTGATTGGAAAGTTTTACCCTCAACCGAACTTATGAGACATAGTGATAATTCTTTAAATAAAGTAAAAAAAGATAAGATTCATGAGCTACTTACACAAAAGTCACCTTTCACTATGCCTTCTCCTCAAGAAGAAATTGCTGATCCAAATATGGCTGACAATGTGTACAGTGAAACTATGACTTGGTTAAGAGGAAAAACTAGAGATGAAAAAATATTACTTAATGAAAATATTACCTATGGATTCATGAGAAATAGTTTGGGATTAAAATGGATAGCGCTATTGATATGCTTAATCTCATTCATAATTTTAGTTGCTTTATTTTTCCTCAATTATGAAAGTTCTTTAAAAGATTTTCATCAACTCGGTATTTTTATAAAAAAAGTTAAAATGGCTTTATGGCTAACTTTAGTAGTTAGTCTTTTAATGCCTTTGTATTGGAGTTTAATTATTAATAAAAATAACTTACGTAGAGCAGCAATTAACTATGCAAAGACGTTAATAGACCTAACCTATAAAGTCTGATCCTAGCCAAAATAATAAACAATAGATCCTTTTTAAAAGAATCTATTTAACATAAAATCTCTTATTCGAAATCTGAATGTTAGAACCCATTTAAAGTGTCTATATTCTCACCAATAAAAATGTCTGGTTTATGATGGTTTTTATCACCATGGACTGGATATAAAATATAGATGCTGATCACTATGTCTGACAAAGAAATTCAACGGCTTGCAGTTCTGCAAGACGTTCGAGATCATCGTATTACCCAGGTCCGTGCTGCTGAAATCCTGAATCTTTCCACCCGTCAAATTACCCGGTTATTGCAGAAGCTCAATCAAGATGGTGTCTCAGGTATAGCACATGCCAGTCGTGGTCAACCTGGCCATCGTCGCCATGATGACTTGTTAAAATCAAAGTGCCTTTCCATTATTGCTGAACATTTGCTGGGCTTTGGACCCACCTTGGCGCATGAGAAGCTCAGCAGCATGTTTGACCTGAATATCCCGGTAGAAACGGTTCGTCGCTGGATGACTGCAAATGACCTCTGGATTCCTCGATCCAAGCGCCTGAAACGTCCATATCAGCCTCGATACAACCGTGATTGCTTCGGTGAGCTGATCCAGATCGATGGCTCATATCATGACTGGTTTGAAGGCCGAGCTTCCAAATGCTGCTTGCTGGTTTATATCGATGATGCTACTGGCAAGCTGTTGCATTTGCGCTTTTGTGAGGCTGAAACGACCTTTGACTATATGCTTTCAACCCGAGCCTACATTGAACAATACGGCAAGCCTTTGGCCTTTTATAGCGATAAACACTCGGTATTCCGAGTCAATCAGAAATCGAGCCAAGATAGCAAGATCACGCAATTTGGGCGGATTCTGAATGAGTTAAACATTGATATTATCTTCGCCAACTCACCCCAAGCCAAAGGCCGTGTGGAACGTGCCAACAGAACCCTTCAGGACCGCCTGATCAAGGAGATGCGCCTGGAAGGCATTGGTTCGATTACCGAAGCCAATGCTTGGCTACCCTGCTTTATTGAGCATTTCAATCAGAAGTTCGCTAAATGTGCACGAAACTCAAAGAATTTACATCGACCATTAACCGAATCTGATCTTGAACTGGATGATATTTTTACCTGGCAGGAACCGCGTAAGGTCACCAAGAATCTGACCCTGACCTATGACAAGTGTATTTATATGCTTGAACCGACAGAGCTGAATCATAAGCTTGCTGGGCAATACATTTCATTTCTGGAGTACCCGGATGGAACTATCGCCATCATGTATGAGGGACGGAAGATCAACTACAGCATCTTCAATAAACTGGCTGGACTACAGCAAAATGCAGTGGTTGAGAATAAAAGATTAGGCTCGGTTCTGGCCCATATCCAGCAACAGCATGAAGCATTGGAAAAACAGAATAAACGTTCCCGCCTCAAGAAAAGTATGCCGAGTCGTAAAGCTCAGAAAGCTGTTATTGAACAAAGAAAGTTGAATCCTGTACTTGACTCTTGTCGTTAAAAACACGACATTTTAAATGGTTTATCGCATAGACATTTTAATTGGTGAATAACACTGAATGTAAATCCAAAATAGAAATATAATTTTGGACAATTAACTCTAATATTTTTCGGTCAATATTTTATGTTGATAAAAAACAATAGCTTGAGCTTTTTTAATTTTTGAATTAAAGTTTTATTTAACGAATTATTACTCTGAAATTAATGACTATTATCAAGAACGTTACTGACTTTCCAGAAAATTTTTTTGGCTTTCACCCTGAGGACTTAAGTCCAGATGAAAAAAATAGACCTCTAGGAAAAATTTTCATAAAATTACAGAAGCTTAGAAATGATCTTGGCCTAAAATGTATTCTCATACCAGGATTCGCATTTAAATCAATTTCGATTATCAATATTGAACAAGATGAAAACTATCAGCCAATCACACAGTCCAGCACCATCCATCTTCCAACACAGCAAGAATCTTGTGAAACGAAAGACCAGCTGCAAATCGAACTGGAACGTGTAGAAAACAGTATTGTTCAACTCAATCACGAAATCAGTATTTACTAACGCTATGCCGATCAATTCCCACGGCTGTCGAATGCTCTTCATTATTCCTGCATGAATCACAGCCAAAATAATTTAGAACTACTCGAATGTGAAACGTAAGAGTCTATATGTACATATCGTTCATTTGTGGCAAATGAGAACCTCAACTAAAACGATCTCGTGTCCTTTAGAATGTTTGCGTAGCAGTCATGCTTATAGTGTGACTTTTGATAATGGTAAGGAGTTTTCAGAGCATAGTAGGATAACAGATGCATGCATAGACACTTACTTTGTGGATCCATAAAAGTCTAATCAACGCGCTAAAAATGAAAATACGAATGAATATTTGCCAAAATCCTTATCGTTTGATGATGTATCAAAAGAGCGAATAGAATAGATAGAGTTTGGTCTAAATAATCGTCCTAGAAAGATACTATGTTGGTATACACTCAGTGAAGTGATCGCTGGTTTTTATAGTGTTGCACTTGTTGCTTCAATTCGTCTTATTTAAAATTTTATTAAAAAATTAAATTAAAGGTTTATAAGTATTTATATATGTTTATATATATTTAATAAGGTTTATAAGGATATTTTTATATTTAAATTCAATTGGTTATTCATTAATAACCATACGTTTTGTCCGTTCAACCATACGTTTTGTCCGTTCAACCATACGTTTTGTCCGTTCAACCATACGTTTTGTCCGTTCAACCATACGTTTTGTCCTATAACCATACGTTTTGTCTCAATTTATCCACAAAATTATCAATAGTAAAAATTCTCTTAAAGTGAATATACAAATATTCATTGCAGTTAGCACAATAAAAACTATAACCATGAATTTTTTCTATTCCAAATAAATGATGATGTTTTAAGCACTATCAATACGTTTTGTCCGATGTACATGCTTTTTTATTGAAGATTGGTTTTTCTTTCTATTGATATATTGGATTATTTTACTTATTTTTTTTATTGTAATGACATTAAAAGCATTTAATAGCAATGCTTTGAGCTTATTTGAATTTTATTTTTGATATAACCATACGTTTTGTCCTGTTCTCATTATTTATTAGATTATATGAAATGACCATACGTTTTGTCCGTTGTTGATAATTTTATTAAATATCTGTGAATAACCATACGTTTTGTCCGTAAGCTAAAAGATATATTTTTATTGATCTGTTTGCTTTCATTGTTGATTTCAATACAAAATGTTATTAATGTATGGTTATAAAATTGTAACCACGGAGTTTGGTTTGAAAAGTACAGAATTAATAAAGCCTTCTTCTCGTCGTGTTCAATACACTGATTTAGTGGCTACACGTAATGATATGACCACTGCAAATTACAGTTATGAAGCTAATGAAGAAAAGCTAGTGTACTGTGCTATGGTTGCTGTGCGCAAAAATGAACTAAATAAAAATATGCGCTTTGATCCAGATGAGTTAATTACGATTAGTGCAGCTAATTTTGGTGAATTGATTTCAGAAAAAGATTTAGATAAAGATGTTGTCACAGCAAGTGAGCTATATGAAATTCATCGGTATGGTGAAAAGGCCTTGCAGCGTGTTTATGATAGTTATAAGCCTAAGGTAATGTTGATCAAGAAAAAAGATGATCCTACACCAATTAAGGTACCAATGATTATTTATTGTCATTATAGTAAAGAAACTAAATGCATGCAGATTCGTTTTGCTAGAGAATTTTATAATTACTTCTACAACTTAATTAATCCGACAGGTATGACGCATTCATTTAGTACACACCAAATTCGCTATGTTATGCGGATGCGTTCTAATTATGCCATGCGGATTTATAGGATTCTCAATTCTGAATTATGGAAAGCTGAGTCATTAGGTATTCAGCAAATTCATGATATAAGTTTGGAAAGATTGCGTTTTGCTTTAGATATTGAAGATAAATATAAACTAATCGATAACTTAAAAAGCCGTGTTTTGAATGTTGCTAAAACACAAATTAATAAGTTAAGTAATCTTGAAATTGATTATGAAACGATTAAAAATGGAAAATTTGTTGTAGGTATACGTTTTACTTACAAAATGAAGGAAGAGCATAGAAATCTAATTTTTCAACGTATTATTGATCGATTAAAAGAAAAACATCTTAAAAATGCAATTCCATATAGTGATGATGGATCACACTTTAAAGATAAAGAACGCGTTAAATATATTAAACCAGTCACTAAGTTGAGCTCTAAGCAAATCACAGTTTTAGTGAATTGTGATGTTTTCTTAAACGATTATGGTTATTTTTTAGGTGATTTGGATACGATTACAGCTAAAAAAACGATGCGTAGCTTATTAACAAATAAGTTAGATATATTGAATGATCATAAACTTATTGATCTGGATTACTATTTTTGGATACAAGCAAAACGCAATATGAATATCTTTAAAAAAGATGCGTCTGAAGATAATATGGCAGAGCATGAAGATAAAAATATTGCAGATTCTGATATGGATGAAATTTTAGATCCTGCAGAAGATCAACTACCTTTCTGATGATAACCTTTCTTATGTATCATTTTTTAATCTTATATATATGGTAAATGGTAGTATCCAATATCAATCTATAACATATTGGATACTCAATTATAAATTTCCACTGTGGAAATTTATAATTTTTTATACCTTATCGTCTAAATCAGCAAGAAAAGCTTCTAGTTTTTCAATTTTTTCTTGATTAAATTCAGCATTTAAACTAGTACGAATATTTACGACTGTCTTCCCATTGAGATTTTTTTCAATCTTAATTGAGCCAAATTTAAGACCATTTTTATCTTTTAGTACCATTTTATTAATTTTAGACGTATTTGTGATATTTTGTTCTTGCTTTTTAGCTATCTCTTGTACAGTTAATGCTTTTTCTATTTCGTAAATGAATTTTTTTGATGGACGATTAGTTTCTGTAAATTCATTTAGATATTTTTTCCATATATTAAATGTGGCAGATTCAACCAATTGATGATTAAATTTTAAAACGAGTTTATTTAATTCGGTTAACAATTGTTGTGCAGTTGCACCTGAAATAGCTTTTGGATTTATTTTTAGATCTTCTTTTATATAATCTGGAAGTTTATAAAAGCTCATTAATCTAAAGTATTTAGATTGATCTAGTTGATATTTTTGAGTGATAAATTCTACATTTTGTATAGAGTATCCAAACTCATTACAATGTTTTTGTATGGCGTTGACTAATTCAAAATCACTAAGATTCGATCGATGTAAGTTATCAATCAATGAAATTAAAGCTGTTTTTTCCTTGGATTTATCATCTCGAATAATTGCACGAATCGTCTTATGCTTTAATATATCTCGAACAGCTCTAAACCTTTTTTCTCCACCGACGAGCTCATATCTTTCCTCTTTTTTTATAACAACAATAGGGTAAATTTGTCCATTCGTTGCAATACTCGTGGCAAGAATTTCAACTTCCTGTAAAACTTTATCTGTAATAATACGAGGTTGATGCTCTGAGAAGTCAATAAGTTCTATAGGTACATCAACAATATTATTTTCAATTGATGATATTAACGATACTTTTCCTGTTCCTGCTGCATTAATAAATGCCTGCTCCATTTCAAGAGAATCATTAAAATCGACAATTAATGGTTTTTTTGCCATTACAGGATCTCCACCAAAAATTCATTTAATTCATCTTTTGCTTTGCTGCTACCCATTTCTAATACTGATTTTCCTTCGATCATCGCATCGCGAAATTGTTTGCGATCACGCAAAATTGTATTTAGTGTTTTAACAGACTTGACTTGCTGTAATAGCTCTAAAGCAGCATCAATTTCTGTAGATTTATTATTAGTTGGGGCTTTATTTAACACCACAAATGTTTTTAAATTTTTATTCACTTGTTTTGCTGTATTTACTAATCTTAGAACAAAAGGTAGTACTTCAATATCTGTTTGACTAGGTTGTGTTGGAATAATAAGAACATCTGCTGTTAATAATGCTGAACGAAATTCAGCTGAATCACGCCCTGCAACATCCAATACAATATATTTATTATTTTGTTTTAATTGTTGTAATTCTTCTTTTAAATTATCTTTAAGAGCAATGGTTGTAATAGAATCTTGTAGTCTACGTTTACTCCATTTTATAGAGGATTGTTGATCATCTCCATCTACAAGAGTCGTCTTGCCTTTTTTACTCAGAGCAACAGCTAAGTTGGTTGATAGCGTTGTCTTTCCAACACCACCTTTTTGATTTGCGATTACGTATATTGTCATGGGTAATATATATAAAAATTAAATTTATATTAGCATAATAAAAAAATAAAAAAAATATTTTTAAATTTCCACTGTGGAAATTTAAAAAATCAAATTATCTATAAGCCTAGTTATTATCTTTTTCGGATTCAATAGGCCTTGTTGCACAAAGATTTAAAAATTAAGGTTCCCCATATCACTTCAAATTTAAGTGATAACTTGGGTATGAGGTTGGCCTAATTCCATAAATTTATTTAATACTGCTACACGGGCATGAATCTCATTGACCTGGCTTTGAAAGTTCCTTGCACTCAGTTTATCCCCCAATAATTTGATGCAATGCATTTTGGCTTCCACCAAAGAAGCAATGTACTATGATAAGATTAACCCGTTAGGTCAGGTGGCCTAACTTAAATAAAAAAGTCTCCGACAAACCCGGTACGGTTCAGTCCTGCTTTATCAAGGCTAAAGCAGGAAGGGAAATTTCCTCCAAGCCTTGTTGAGCACAGACAGATTAAATAAAAAAATAAGGCACTGTTGCAAATAGGCTGACATGATAAGCTAAATATCTTATTTATTTCGAGATACAGCAGATGAATCCCTTCCACGGTCGGCACTTTCAAGGTGAAATCATTCTTTGGGCTGTTCGTTGGTATTGTAAATATGGCATCAGCTATCGTGAACTTCAAGAAATGCTCGCTGAACGAGGCATAAATGTGGATCACAGTACAATTTATCGTTGGGTTCAGCGTTATGCTCCAGAAATGGAAAAACGGTTACGCTGGTATTGGCGTAATCCTACAGATTTACATTCATGGCATATGGATGAGACTTATATCAAAGTGAAGGGGCGATGGACTTACCTGTATCGTGCAGTTGATCAACGGGGTCATACGATTGACTTTTACCTTTCCGCTAGACGGAACAGTAAATCAGCCTATAGTTTTCTAGGAAAGATCTTCAATACGGTGAAAAAATGGCAAATTCCACGGGTCATCAATACAGATAAAGCAGCGACCTATGGCCATGCTTTATCACGATTAAAGCGAGAAGGAAAATGTCCAGTAGATATTGAGCACAGGCAGATTAAGTATAAAAATAACGTGATTGAATGTGATCATGGTAAGTTAAAGCGGATAATCAGGGCCACATTAGGATTCAAATCTATGAAGACTGCTTATGCCACAATTAAAGGTATTGAAGTCATGCGTGCACTACGTAAAGGACAAGCATCGTCATTTTATTATGGTCAGCCTCAGGGTGAAGTGTGTCTAATCAACAGGGTTTTCGGTCTCTAAGCACTTTTTAAAGGGAACATCATCGACTCAAATCTCTATTTGCAACAGTGCCGTTTTTGTAGTTCTCAGATTATTTTAAGTCATTTTTAAGATTCAAATTTTAGGCTAAAGCATATTAAAGTCTTTGAACTAAAAAAATGCTTAAGCTGCCTTCTTTTCCCGGTCTACGCCAGATCAAACCCATCAGCCTTGCACGCTTCAACCTGTTACTCGCCATTTGGCTGGGACTGGTCTTAAACTTTGCTTTCTATCAGAAAATCCATCAATTGACGCCTTATACCAACCTCAAGGCAGGCGCATTATTGGCGGCTACAGTCCTGGTAGTTATCGGCTTGTACAATCTGGTCTTGCAGTGGCTGAACTGGAAATGGAATGCCAAGATACTGGCCAGTGTGCTGATCATTCTGGGCGGTTTTAGTGCTTATTTTGTCAATAGTCTGGGGGTTGTTATTACGCCGGACCAGATCCAGAATATGCTGCAGACCGATGCTCGGGAAGTCCGTGATCTCTGGTCAATACGGCTGGTGATCTGGACGCTGGTCTTTGTGATTTTTCCTTTGTGTATCATCTGGATGCTGAACATTCAGCCTGCATCTTTCGGGCGTCAATTGTTGCATAAAAGCCTTAGCAGTCTGCTTTCGGCCGTATTGATTCTAGGACTGTTATTCTGTTTTTATGTCGATTATGCAGCCATCTTCCGCGAGCACCGCGATCTGAAGGGCATGATTTCCCCACAAAATAGCATTGCATCCACCGTATCCTACTATAAAAAGAAAGCACCTAAAGCGAATTTGCCTTTGATTCCTTATGGTGAAGATGCCCATCTGCTGCAGCAGGCTCAAATACAGAAACAACCCAAATTGATGGTGCTGGTAGTGGGAGAAACTGCACGTGCCGAGAGTTTCGCTTTAAATGGCTATGCGCGCAATACCAATCCTGAACTGAGCAAGTTACCAGTAATTAATTTCAATCAGGTCAGCTCTTGTGGAACTGCCACAGCTGTTTCAGTCCCTTGTATGTTTTCGGGCATGTCACGTGAAACCTATGATGAACAGTTAGCCAGCCACCGAGAAGGTTTACTGGATATTGCTCAGCGCGCCGGGTATCAGGTGACCTGGATTGATAATAATTCGGGCTGTAAAGGTGCCTGTGACCGGGTACAAAAATACCAGATTCCGGCACAACTGAAACAGAAGTGGTGTGATGCCGGTGGTGAATGTTTTGATGAAATCCTGGTGGATAGCCTGAAAGATTATCTGGCACATCTGGATAAAAACAACCCGAAACCACAATTAATTGTACTGCATCAGATGGGTAGTCATGGCCCCGCATATTACAAGCGTTCCAAAGCGCCATATCAGCCATTTCAACCGACCTGTAATACCAATGCTATTCAGGGCTGTAGTACAGAAGAATTAAAGAATAGCTATGATAATTCGATTGTATATACAGACCATGTTCTTGCCCAGATCATTGAAACTTTAAAGCAGCAGACTCAATATCAGACCGGTTTCTGGTACCTGTCTGATCATGGAGAATCCACCGGAGAGCATGGTTTATACCTGCATGGTGCTCCTTATAGCATGGCACCGACCCAGCAAACCCATGTCCCGATGCTGATGTGGTTCTCCGATGCCTGGAAGCAGCAGAATACCCAGCAGGTCAGCTGTCTCAAAGGACAGACCGAACAGGCCCGTAGTCAGGATCATCTTTTCCCCAGCTTATTAAGTTTACTGGATATAAAAACGCAAGTGACTGAAGCTAAAAATGATATGCTTGCACAATGCTCACCATCATTAAAGAATAGAGCTTGAAATGCATAAAATACTGATTATTGAAGATGACTTTATGATTGCCGAGTCGACTGAAACATTGCTCAAGCTGCATCAGTTTGATGTGCATTGGGTCAATAATGGGATTGAGGGTTTAAAACAGTTACAGCAGCAGGTCTACGATATTGTCCTGCTCGATTTAGGCTTGCCGATGATGGATGGCATGCTGGTGCTAAAAAATATCCGGCAGAAGTTTCCGAATTTACCGGTGCTGATTATCTCTGCCCGGGATCAGTTACAAAATCGGGTAGATGGGCTGAATCAGGGAGCAGATGATTACTTGATTAAACCCTATGAATTTGACGAGCTACTGGCCCGTATTCATGCCTTAATACGCCGTAGTGGTTTAAAAAATACTGTGACAGATATAAATAAGAAATTATCACACAGTGGGCTGGAACTGGACCTGGAACAGCACATTGCATGCTTTAATGATGAACCGATCGAGTTATCTAATCGGGAATGGTCTATTCTCACTGCACTCCTCATGCATCCTAGCAAAATTTTTTCTAAAAACGATTTAGAAGACAAGCTTTATGATTTTGATAGTGATGTAAGCAGTAATACGGTAGAAGTTTATATCCATCATCTGCGGGCAAAACTAGGAAAAGACTTCATACGTACCATACGTGGGCTAGGGTATCGCTTAGGATGAGCGCCATGCAGAAACGTTATTCCTTGCAAAAACGTCTAGTTATTTATATTTCACTGTTTAGCGTGGTGCTGGGCTGTGTGCTGATCTTTGCTGCATACCGGATTGCGCTCGAAGAAATTAATGAAGTACTGGATAAACAGATGCAAAGCCTGGCAGAGCGCATTTCAGAAAATCATCCGCAGCCCCTGCAAAGTCAAATCGATCTGGCAAAACAATACAGTGAAGAAGATTTATTTGTAGATATCTGGTCCTATACAGATACAGCCACTTCCTTGCATCTGCAGGATGTTCTGGTGGCGCCGGTCAGGAAAGCAGGTTTCTACAAGCATCAAACGCCGTATGGAACCTGGTTAACTTATATTATTCCTGGTAAGCAATTACAGATTCAGGTGAGCCAGCAGCAAAATGTCCGGCAGGAACTGGCGCTGGAGCTGGCAGCCAATATGTTTCTTCCTTATGTGCTTTTCTTGCCTTTTGCAGTATTTGGCTTAGGCTGGATGATCCGGAAAAATTTTCAGCCGCTCAATGATTTTAAAACTGAATTGGCCAGCCGCAAGGCACAAGACTTAAAGCCAATTGCAATGAAAGATTATCCCTTGGAGCTGGAACCGACCATTCAGGAAATGAATTATTTGTTTGGCCGCATTTCTCTGGCCCAACAGGAACAACGTCAATTTGTAGCAGATTCTGCCCATGAATTACGCACGCCACTGACAGCACTAAACTTACAGCTGCAAATTTTGCTACAGCAGTTCCCTCAAAGCGAGTCTATCCATAATTTGAGTCAAGGCATTTTGCGTATGCAGCATCTGGTCAACCAGTTATTGAGTCTGGCCAAACAGGATGTGACCGAAGGTTTAAGCGAACCTGTTCAATTGCTATCACTGAATCAAATGACAGTCACCTGTATCGAAGAACTAATTCAATTGGCGCTACAGAAAGACATTGATTTGGGCGTAGAACAGCAGCAGGAACTGTTGATTCAGGGCCAAGCTTCGGCCTTGCACTCGATTATTTATAATTTAATTGATAATGCAATTAAATATAGTCCGAAGGATGGCGTGATTAATGTATCTATTTTCCAGCAAGGACGGCAGGCGGTTTTACAAATTGAAGACAGTGGGGCAGGGATAGATCCTGCTCAATTCAATCAGATCCGGCAACGCTTCTACCGGATACATAACCATGCAGAAATTGGCAGCGGTTTGGGTTTATCCATTGTAGATAAAGCCACCGAGCGCTTGGGTGGAACACTAGAATTTTCGCGAAGTACCAATCTGAGTGGCCTTTGTGTACAGGTCAAGCTTCCTTTAATCGAAGCCTAAGCGAATAAGCTTCTGGTTTTTTTGGAGTTAAGGTTGCCTGATACTAGAGAGTATAGGAGTGGTCTTTTCTATGGGTAGTTTATGGCTAAACAGCGTATAGCCAATGACATTCATGCACCAGATAATCCAGCCAGTCCATAAATTATGACTCAGGAAATGTGCTCCGCGCATCATTTGTGCCCAGCCCATGGTCAACCCTAAAATTACTGCAGCGATCAGAAGAAAATAAGCACGCTTGCGGTTAGAAATGCGATAAACAAAATAACCAGCCATCAACGCAAAACCACTAGATGCATGCCCTCCAGGAAAACAGTGGCCCGCAGTAGCACTAAAATCCCACAAAATCCCGTTATGGGTAGGTATGGTCATATCCCAGGGACAGGCATGGGCCGACTGAGATTTTAAAATTCCGATCGAGGCCGTGGTCAGCACCACCATGCTAAAAAAATAGCCAAATTCCCAGCGCCGCGTATGCCAGTTCTGCCATTTTAGTGATGCCAACCAGGCCAGTAATAATGTGATATACACCAGAATCAGCAGGTCTTTCACATAGCGATGATTGAGTTCTGCCAGTGCCCATTGTTTTCGAAGTGGAAATTGACCATGATCATCGATAAAGGGATAGATGAGCTGTAAGTCCAGCACTCCTCCAATGTCAAAGAAGTTGAGAAGAATCAAAAAACTGAAGATCAAAAGTAAAGTTTGGGTCAGTAAAAACCGGGAACGGTCAGTGATCATTTTTAAGTTGTCCATTTCAGGCAGTAGCAAGAGCAGAGGTCAAATCAAATGACCAGCCAAAATGATGCCCCAGGTCAGGGCAATTAAACTAAGTGCTACAAACTGAGCCGCACTGCCCATATCCTTGGCATTTTTAGACAGTTCATGCCGTTCCATGGAAATACGATCTACCACTGCCTCTATCGCTGAGTTAATCAGTTCAATGATCAGCGCCAACAGGCACACGGCGACCATGAGCGCTTGCTCAACTCGGCTAACTGGCATCCAAAAGCTTAGAGGAATCAAAATAAGATTAATCAGCAGGATCTGCCGGAAGGCGGCCTCATTTTGAAAGGCGGTTTTCAAACCAGCCATGGAATAACGGGTAGCATTGAAAATACGTTGTATTCCGGAAGTGCCTTTATAAAGTGAACGATCAGGGGACATAGAAATGATTCAGTTAAGACGAAATTTGATTAATTTAAGTTCTTAACCTTAAAACTCTCTTAAAAATGGATGTCGATTTGATCCGCATTTATCTAATCAGATTTATGATCTAGATGTGTATTTCAATCAGCTTTCATATAAAAAAATTAATTTGAATGGATTGGGGAGAATTCACCTTTTGAATGTTTGTGTAAAAAAGCTGTTTATTTATGGCACTGTTGCAAATAGAGATTTGAGTCGATGAAGTTCCTTTTTAAAAGTGCTTAGAGACCGAAAACCCTGTTGATTAGACACACTTCACCTTGAGGCTGACCATAATAAAATGACGATGCTTGTCCTTTACGTAGTGCACGCATGACTTCAATACCTTTAATTGTGGCATAAGCCGTCTTCATAGATTTGAATCCTAATGTGGCCCTGATGATCCGCTTTAACTTACCATGATCACATTCAATGACATTATTTTTATACTTAATCTGCCTGTGCTCAATATCTACTGGACATTTTCCTTCTCGCTTTAATCGTGATAAAGCATGGCCATAGGTCGCTGCTTTATCTGTATTGATGACCCGTGGAATTTGCCATTTTTTCACCGTATTGAAGATCTTTCCTAGAAAACTATAGGCTGATTTACTGTTCCGTCTAGCGGAAAGGTAAAAGTCAATCGTATGACCACGTTGATCAACTGCACGATACAGGTAAGTCCATCGCCCCTTCACTTTGATATAAGTCTCATCCATATGCCATGAATGTAAATCTGTAGGATTACGCCAATACCAGCGTAACCGTTTTTCCATTTCTGGAGCATAACGCTGAACCCAACGATAAATTGTACTGTGATCCACATTTATGCCTCGTTCAGCGAGCATTTCTTGAAGTTCACGATAGCTGATGCCATATTTACAATACCAACGAACAGCCCAAAGAATGATTTCACCTTGAAAGTGCCGACCATGGAAGGGATTCATCTGCTGTATCTCGAAATAAATAAGATATTTAGCTTATCATGTCAGCCTATTTGCAACAGTGCCTTGGTTGGCACGTCTGGTTGCCGCCATATCCACAGGGAAATCCGAAAGCTTCCCACTATTGATGGTTACTCCAAACACTTGCTTGATGATGGCAACCCGCGTTGCCTCGCTTTCCATCGAATTAAAAAGGATGGTCAAGAGTTTGCATTGATAGAAGTGGATACTTCCGACAACAAGAATAAGTTATCAACGCTGCTGTTGAAACAGCAGGATGTGTTGTTTGATTGGGAACGAACAATCCGAGAACTGGAAATTAGGTTATTAAAAAGCTCCTTGGTTTGGCCAAGCAAATTTCTTAAAAAGATATTCGGCAGTGGATTTAAACGCGTTTCTCATCCAAAGTCCCCATCCGAAAGCAAATCGTTGTTGGACCAAGAGACGATCCTTCGTTGGGCTGAAAGGGTTTGTGGAGACATGGATTAATATCAACAGTGTGATTACTGAGCAGAACGCACTACCCTCACGCAAATGGAATAATGAGCAAGATGATTGCCAATCTGTATGAGGTGTGATAGAACGTTCATGTCGAAAGAGTGCAGACCGGATGGTAGCCCGGTCACTACCTACGCAAAGGTGGCAACTCTCCCTCTTTTGGGTATCCGCGACACCAGAACCAGCTTTTTTGCTGGGCTTTTGGTGTGTCTGCGGGAATCCCAACCTCTTGTTGGCACACCTTCTTCAACTACTTGTAACTGAGAGGTGTTCGCCCATGAACCTTACATCAAATACTATTCTTATCACTGGCGGTGCAACTGGTATTGGCTTTGCGTTGGCACAGCAACTTTCTGATCGGGGAAACCTCGTTATTATCTGCGGGCGAAACGAAGCAGCGCTACGCAAGGCACAGGTAGCAGTGCCAACTTTAATCACACGTGTCTGCGACGTTACCGATACTGAGAGTCGCCAATCAATGGTCGAATGGCTAAAAACCGACCATCCTAATCTCAATATTCTCATCAACAATGCGGGTGTTCAGTACCATCGTGATTTTAACCACGATCCTGCTGGAGAATCGCTTGATCAAGAGGTGGCTATTAATTTAACTGCCCCCATCCATCTGATTATTGAGTTATTGCCCCTCCTCAAGCAGCAGGAACAGGCTGCCATTATTAATATCAGTTCAGGCCTTGCCTTTTCACCGATGGCGGATGTTCCAGTTTATTGCGCCACAAAAGCAGCGATTCACTCCTTCACTCTCAGCCTTCGTCATCAGTTGAAATCGACAGGTGTTCGGGTCGTAGAAATTGCTCCGCCTATCGTCGACACTGGTCTTGGTGGCGGTACACGCAGTGAAGGAACATCCAACCGCATGATGGTCACACCGGAAGAGTTCGCTACCGAAACGATGGCTCAGCTTGAAGCAGGCCAGAATGAAGTTCTTGTGGGCGTTTCAGTCGATACGCGACGCTTAGGCGAGGCTCTGTTTGAACGAATGAATAATCGATCTTAAACAGTCCGAGGCCCGCTGTGGCTGTAGCCACAGCGGGCCTAATACCCAGGTTGGCTGGGTGCCAAACAGGATAAATTAGCAGGCGGTTGAGGAGTCATCTCATGACTATTTTAGCAGTAGGCGCTGCGGGTACGTTGGCTGGAGAAATCGTGCCAGCGCTTGTTCGCCGTGGTGCGATTGTTCGTGGACTTGTTCACAGACCAGAGCAAATGCAATTAGCAAAAACGCGTGGAGCATCGGAAGTCGCCATTGGTGATTTATCTGATCCCGCTAGCCTAGATGCGGCGATGGAAGGAGTCGAGGGGGTCTTTCACATCGGCCCTGTTTTCGCTCCAGAAGAGGTGCAATACGGTAAAAATATCATTCAGGCGGCACAGCGTGCCGGTGTGCGGAAATTGGTGTTTTCGTCGGTAATACACCCTGTATTAAACTTGCCTAACCATGCTGCCAAGGCATTGGTCGAAGAAGTGTTGGTCAATTCTGGACTGGAATACACGATCCTTCATCCAACCATGTTGTATCAAAACTATGCCGCGTCGTGGGATCGGATTGTTGAAACAGGTATCTTGGCTGAACCATGGTCCGCTGACACCCGCTTCAGCCGCGTAGATTATCGCGATGTTGCAGACGTGGCGGCTATTGCGCTGACTGAGGATCGTTTAGCATTTGGAACCTTCGAGCTATGCGCTCCCGATATTCTAACTCGTCATGGTGTGGCTGAACTCCTGAGTCAGGTTCTTGGTAAGAAAGTTGGCTATGCCACGCTTGATCGCAACAAATTGGGTAATGTGCCGAAGGACATGCTTACCATGTTTGAGCACTATGACCATAGCGGCCTACTGGGTAATCCTCTCACTCTTCGCTCTATTCTTGGGCGAGAGCCGCGGACACTTCGGGCTTATTTCGAAGAGTTGATGCATATGTTCAGGTGTGAGTGAGAGTAAAAGCTGTAGCTGAATACTCCGTTTTTTCGGATTAAGGAGGTCTACTCCTATTATTAAGGACACATCTACAAAAGGTATGACAGCCTATAAGGAGTGTTCGGAACTAAGTGAAGCAAATTCAGTTGTCGTGAAGTATTAAAACACCATGTTGAGTATTTGCTAGAAATTCATCATTTCCCCTAAATCGGATGAATTATTCCCATCGGAACTTTTAGGCTTTGTGAGTAATATGTAATCACTTGATTAATTTTATCTCTGGGTCTATTCAGGCTCCGTGTTGAGTACTGGTCAGTAAAGGTTAGGCAATGTCGCAATCAAAAATATCGATGAATCAACGTTTTCACATTGGAAGAGTCTTTGGCGTGTTTTCAGCACTAGCGTTAGCGTTGGTGATATTGGTTGGCCTCATCGGATGTTCAGGGTTGAATACCACTGAACAAGACATTCATTCTTTAGCATTTAACATTTATCAACAACAAACCATTAGCGATGTAAAGGCACATCGAGTGTTTCAGCAGATGGCACAAGAAGATGAGCTGATTTTCAACTCCCCGAATGAATGGACACCCAAACATATTCCGGAAGGAAGCAAACCAACTAAGGGAATATTGCTGGTACATGGATTAGGTGATTCCCCTTGGTCGTTTAGTGATCTTGCAGTGGCATTATCGGAACAAGGCTATTTAGTCAGAACGGTTTTATTGCCTGGGCATGGAACGTCTCCTGATGATATGTTGGATGTGAGTGCTGAACAGTGGCAGGAAGTTGTACATCAACAAGCGAAACAACTAGAGAAGGATGTTCCAGGAAAGGTGTACTTGGGAGGCTTTTCGACAGGAGCAAATCTTATTCTTGACTATGCCTATCAACATCCTTCTATTGCGGGTCTTGCATTATTTTCTCCGGGTTTTAAAAGTAGAGTGCCGTTTCAGTGGATAACGCCAGCGTTGTCAAAGGTGAAGCCATGGTTAATGACTCCTGACAGTGATGTTGATATCCAAACACCAGTGCGTTACATGACAGTGCCTACCAATGGATTTGCACAATATTATCGAACCAGCGTGTTAGCTCAAAAACTCCTTGAAAAACCTTATGACAAACCTGTGCTGATAGTGGCGACTGAGCACGATTCGGTGATAGATACGCCATATCTTTTAGAAGTGTTCCAACACAATTTTACCAATCCTAATAGCCGATTTATTTGGTATGGAAAATTGCCTGTTGAAGCCTCAGATACTTCAAGAATACTAGTTCGAACGGATAGAATCGACGCGCAGCGTATCAGTCAATTTTCACACATGGGAGTGCTGTTTTCACCAGATAACCCGCTGTACGGAAGTCAGGGACAATTACGTATTTGTTTTAACAATATGAACGCTGAAGAAAGAAAGGCGTGTGAAAATGGCTCGCCGTTGTGGTTTTCTGCCTGGGGGTATCATGAAGAGGGAAAAGTACACGCCAGATTAACATATAACCCCTATTTTTCATGGCAAAACGCTGTCATGTTTGATGTGTTAGGCGGCTAAAGGTTCAGATAAATTCATCACTTTCGATATTTTTAGGGAATTAAATCGCTGCCATTTTAATCGGTACTCTCTAGAATATTAATCATACGATTAATTAAGTAATGAGAGCCAGATTTATGTCTGATGAACATTCAGCTCAAAATGTTCCTTTGGAACAAAAAAAAGTGGGTCGACCTACTGGCGGTGAAAGTGACGCTCGTAAAAGACTGATTGACGCTTCTCGCCAGTTGTTCATTCGACTTCCTTACGAAAAAGTCTCTACTCGCCTGGTTGCAGAGCGGGCGGATGTCAATATCGCACTCATTCGTTATTACTTTAAAAATAAAGCTGGCTTACTCGAAGCCATGTTGCAAGACACCTTTGCACCCATGAGTGAATTTATACGCAAAGAATCTCGCGACTCCTTCAGTTTTCAGACCAAAATGCGTGTCTACTATCAGATGATGACCCCACATCCTGGTTTTCCTCGTCTTATTGCTCGATTGATGGACCGCCCTGAAGGGGACGAAGCAAGAGATGTTCTCATAAAGCACATGTCGAGTTTTGTTCTACCGGTTATTCAATTAACTAACAGCCAACTTCCAAACTTGAAAGAAGGCGTGGATATTGATCTTGCCCAATTGAGTTGTATCAGCTTGATGATATGCCCTTTTTTACTCCCTGATACGGCTTTCAAATTAATGAATATGGAACGTAATGAAGCGAGCCTAATGGCTTTGCTTGAACATAATGTGAAGTTGCTTGAGCAGGGTATTTTAAAGCAGAGCGAGGAAGATTTATGAGCCGCTTTAGTAGACGATGGTTATTCATTCCAGCGGCTTTAGTGGGGGGCGTTATTTTTGTATTTGCTATCAACAGTAAATCAACGCCCGAATTAAAAGCCGTCCAATCTAAAGAGCGATTAGTGGATGTTATTTCTCTAAGCAAGCAAAGTTTAGCACCACTGGTGGTTGGGTATGGTCGCGTTACCCCAAAAACTGAGTGGCAGGGAATTGCAGAAGTGTCGGGACGTATTATCTACATTGCTCCTGAGTTAGAGCGGGGAAGAATTGTGCCCGCAAACACACTTTTGCTGAGAATTGATCCTTTGGATTATGAGTTAAGTCTCGCGCAGTCTGAATAACACTAAATATAAAAAAAATGGAAGAATAATTTACTAAGTTATTGTTTTTAAGTTGATCCTTGTTTTATATGGGGGTGATAATAACTTCTGATTACTAGTTTTTACCTTAAATATACCGATTGAAAGATTCATTTAAAGGCTATGAATACATGAGTTTTACAGTTTGGCTAGGTCAGCATGAGTACTTTTCACAAGATTTAAGATCGACCATGAACGTGATTAAGTTATAGGGGATTGATGAAATAGTTTTTATGAATTTCTGGCTTTCTGGGCTGATTTTATCAAATTCATGTCTATGCAAAATTGCGACATATTTCTCGTGCTGGTAGTTATCCAGAGTTTGGTCTGCATCTATCCATAGTGCAGACCTTTTTTTGGTGACAGTTTTTTCTTAGTGATTTTCGATCTGGATGTAGTGATTTCACGTTTGCAGAATATATCTTAGCGGTGATCCATCTAATATTCGTGATTATAAAGAGAGCTAATTCACAGGTTCTACAGATTATGTAGCGACTAACTATATCAAAGTCTATTTGCAGTTGATGGTTGGCGCTTAGTTTATATTTACGCTTAGGTTTCAGTTAAAAAATCAATATTCTGTTGAATCCGTGATTGAATCATCTGTAGGGTAGATTCTCGAATTTGATGGGGATACAGGCGCTGCGCAATTTGACTAAATTGAAGTGCAATTTCACGCATGGTCAAGATGATCTCATCGACTTCTAGAGTAGTCAGATTAGCTTCTGAAGTACCGAGTTTATGTATGTCATTTCGGGAAATATTGAGCGCTTCTCCCATAATGTCCATTTGATGATAACCACCTGGACCCTCGCAGAAGGTCACATCATAGGCTGGAGCCAATTTCCATTGACCATTCTTCTCCATGAGAAATGAAAAGTTCTTAGTATGGTCATCCCGATTATTGAAAAGCACATTAAACACAGCACGTTTAAAAGCATGCAATCTTTCTCGTACATCTTGCGTACACATCAAGGTTGCCCGGAGAAAATTGCGATAGTCTAGGCTACCTGGAACTTTATAGTCTGCTCCTGTATATGCAGCCAAACTCTGCATTGGAATCCGCATACCATTTTGACGATCGAATCGTTTAGAAGCAAAAGCCGTTAAACCATTGGGCAAATTAAAGAAATGGGTATCTGGAGTCTCAATTGCACAAAGTCGCAAACATTCTGCATAGACGGCTTCAATGGCGCAGACTTCAGGATGCTCTTGCTGAGCAGGAAACTTAATCAGCCAGGCTTCATGTTGATCAGAATCTTGAGTCGAAAACTCTAAATTGACAGGATCTCGGTAAACCAACGCTTTTGGTCTGGCACCTTGAGGGGAGCCACCCATGACCAATAAATGCTGTAGAAATTCACCACCTTCACCTTTGAGTACTTCTTGAACTTCCTGGGCCAGTTGTTGTAAAGGGATATTTTCTGAGGTTTGCATGTCAGCAACACAAGGTTCAAAGGAGAGGGCACCCATTGCGTGACTACTAATATAGGTCAGACGCTCCAAAGGTCCAATTCGTGCTGAATTTAAGCCAATTTTTTTGAAATATCGATCCATCAACATCATGCCCCAACCATCTGGTAAAGCGTCATAGACTGGACCTGGGAGTCCCATTTGATGAGTAGGAAAACCTTGTCTGAATGGTAGACCTTTTAAAGGCAGCAAGTAAGAAGAGAGCTCAACACCTTGCTGTATTGCTTCTTGAACCGTACCGGGTTTGTCGGAGACTTTTTTATTTAAGTTAGGCCACCTGACCTAACGGGTTAATCTTATCATAGTACATTGCTTCAAACTCAAAAGGCGATACATAACCCAGTGCACTGTGTACACGCTTTTTATTGAACCAATCTACCCAGTTTAGTGTCGCAAGTTGTACATCTGCTAAACCTTGCCAATCTGCTTTTAAATATTCAATCACCTCTGTTTTGTATAAGCCATTCACCGTTTCAGCCAAAGCATTATCGTATGAATCACCAGTTGTACCGACTGATGCTCGTAAATTTGCTGCTTCTAAACGATTGGTATAGCGAATCGAAAGATATTGCACACCCACCCCTGTCGGAATGATGAATCACATTCTTTGGCATGCCTCGATCGTGCAATGCTTGCTCAAGTGCATCGAGCACCATATCTGTATTCATCCGTGTAGATACTTTCCATCCAACAATTGCTCGCGAGAACACATCAATAATAAAGGCGGTATAGACCCAGCCTGAATGAGTTTGAATATACGTAAAGTCACTGACCCATAATTGGTCAGGTCGATCAGCACTAAAATTACGTTTCACTAAATCATCTGCTCGTTTTTGGTCATCTCGGCTACGGGTGGTCTGTTTATTCTTACCACGCCAAACACCTTGTATTCCTAGCTTTTGCATCAATCGAGCAACTGTACAGCGCGCAATAATATAGCCTTCACGTTTCAGTTTTTGCCAGACTTTACGTACACCATATCGACCTGAACTTTCCTTCCAAATTCGTTTAATCTCCTCAGCATGATGCAAGTCATGTAAATCTCGCTTTGCTCGATGTTCTGGATTTTCACAGAGATCTAGAGTCCGGTAATAGGTTGAAGGTGCGATCGGTAAAATTCTACAAATCGCCTCAACACCATATAACGCCTTATTGTTATGGATAAAATCCACCATTATTTGTGTGGGCGGTCGAGCTCCGCCTGGGCGAAAAAAGCGGCTGCTTTACGTAGAATTTCATTGGCACGCTTTAATTCTTTAATTTCACGTTCCATTTGCTTCATTTTTTCTTGATCAGATATCTGTTGTACTTTAATAGGATTTTGCTGATCTAAATGCTTTTGATGCCAGGCACGAAGTGTTTCAGGAGTACAACCAATCTTAGGCGCAATTGCTGTGATTGCAGCCCAAGTAGAAGGATAATCTTTTTCAGATTCAATCAATAATTGAACCGCTCTTTCTCTGATTTCAGGGGTATATTTTAATTTTGTCATCGGGATAGTCTCTCAGAATATTGACTCTCCGACAAACCCGGTACGGTTCATCTGGACTATATTCAAAAGCAATGGTGGGTCTACCTGTCGTGGCTGTTGAACTAATCAGCGTTCCCCATAACCATGATTCGCCCCAACCGTTGTAATAAACATTAAGTCTATTGAGCATTATCCCTTCCTCTTAATACGGTGGCGCTTACTTTGACTCTCATAGCGAAGAATGTCATTCACACTGTTAAGCTGAGGTTTAAATAGTTCCTGAAGTTCGTTTAATCGACCCAAGACCATTGCAATACGGACTAAATTTTCAACAGATACATTTCGTCCCGCTTCAAGATTCGAAACTGTATTCACGCCGACACCAGCGCGTGCTGCTACCTCAGCTTGAGACATCTCCAGAAAGAGTCGTTGCTTACGTAAACGCTCACCTAAAAGAGTCACAACTTCTTCTGGTTTAGTGAAATATAAATCCATTAAATTGGGTCTTAAGAATGAATAATTTAATTAAATCACAAAATAATGGAATTAATCTATAGCTATAGTGTGGCTAAGGAGGGCTTTGTTGCACAGCACATCAGAAGGGTAGGTATAGTCCTTGGGTATCGGTTACAGAAAATCATCAGGATGTACTTTGACTGATTGTTGATACGGAGATTTCAGTATTTTCATTTTTCCTAATAGGTCACATTACTTAGAAAGGGTTCTTCGAAAATTAGTTCATACTTTAAAAATCCTATAAATATTGAGGATATTTTCTTAATGCTTTCAATATAGCATGCGGCTATATGTAACTCGAACGGGCTTAATCTGCCTTTCAGTATAAATTTTTTGGGCGTGAGAGGGGAGAGGTGTGAGGGCAAGCAATTTATATCGTGGATACTTCTAAATTACTTATGTAATAGAAGGTGGTAAACATGGATTTAGAGGTAATAACACTAAATATAAAAAAATTGGAAGAATAATTTATTAAATTATTGTTTTTATGTGGTTATTGGTGATGTTATGAATAATAATAACTTTTTTCTTGATGAATTTTACCTAAAAAAATTGATCAGATAATTTTCTTTAAATGTCATGCATACATAAATTTGACAGTTTGAAGGGATCGGTATGTGCATTTTTCACAAGGTTAAAGATCGACCATAAATGTGATAAACGGCAGAGGATCATTGAAAAATGAATGGATTTAAACACTACATGTATGCACGAAAAAAAGTATCGCTGCGGTTCTGCTGACAGGCTGTATTGAGCATTGAATGCAAATGATGTAGTAATTGTCTACATGCTATAAGACTAGCATGATGAAGAATGAAATGTAGTTGCCAATATCTAACTTGGATTGAAAAGCATAGCGTTGTTATTCGGAGAAGTGAGGTGAGCCATCCTTCTCTTATACTTAAAATGATACTTATTCAACTGATCTCGACTCATGGGCTGGTTCCAATTAGATGGGTAATAACTTCCATCCCCTATTTTTATTACCACATTTCTTGCATTTAATCCCTTCTTTGGAGATTTGATTCAGCATCACTGTTGTCGATTGAATCAAATCAATGACATAGTTCGTTGGTGCAGGAAAAGCAGAAGAGGCTGCTTTATTGCAAAAGAGAACATTTGGATCAAATGGATTGGATTACACAAAAGCCATGATACAGCCACAGAGCAATTCACCTGCATGTAATCTGTAACATCCATTCTGGTCATCAGACGAAGATTAATCTGAAATTTAAGCACTAAACGCCATAAATCTATGTATGGGCAGACTTTTTTGGACATATGTTGATAAACATGCGGCAAGTTACATTGCTTAAAAGTCTATCTAAGTTAACGATCTATTCAATTCTAGATAAGTAATCTGAATATTACGATCCTAAATTACCCGAAAAGTATTAAGATTTCTAAGAATCGTGTTTGTTGGTTTATTGGGGAAATTAACCAGTGGAATGAAGCAAAGATGATGGCTTATTAAGGATTGTGGGCCCCGACTACTTAAATTTTAGGTATTTTGAATAATGCATATTTCAAAAATCTGAATTAATGGATTTAAATTACCATAAAAACCTTCAACATTGGCTTGAATCCATTGTTGTTGAGAGCCAATGCGAGACCAATCAATACCATAACCAAAATGAGCAATCAGATGCTCAAAGAAAATCCGTTGTGTACGTCCATTGCCTTCACGGAATGGGTGTATGACATTAAGCTCACATTACAAGTCGGCAAGTTGAGGGATCAATTGTTGTGATGCTAAGCCTTGAAAGTACCTTTTTTCTTGAAATGGTTTAAGTAATTTATTGGTTTCAATTTCAATAAGGGAAAAATTACAAAAACGGGTGTCACCTTTGGAAATATCGATTTGTCTTAACTTTCCTGCCCAGTCGTATAAGTCGCCAAAGAGCTGCGCATGAATTGATTTTAAGTATTGTGAGTCGTAAGGTGGTTCAGCATATTCAATGAGGCTACTTGCTAATCCAGACAGTTCCAGTTCAGCTTGTTCTAAAATTTGTTCATCACGAATATTGAGTTTATTTTTTAGGATATTTGTGCCAGGGTAACAATACAGGCTGTCACCCATTTCCCCATATTTATCCATACATGCACCTGACTAAGATTCGGGTTGCGAATACTTCTTATATTTTTGCAAGATTTCAGCTTTACTTTGTTGAGTTGTTTGAGCTGTCGTTGTAATGCCTTCAAGCTTTAGGCTGGCTTGATAGTTTTGCGCACGTGTCGCTTGAATATATTTTTTTTTCTGTTCAGTGGTTCTGAGCATTTCGAAACTCCATTGATGCTACACGTGAAGTAAGTATAGCAGAGAATCTTTTTGATCAATGCTGCATACACAGCATTTCAAAATGTAATACAACGGTATTGTTTCATGTAATAACAGAAAACTAAAAAAAAGTGGAAGAATTTTTAAAATTTAGACCACCCATGATAAGTAAACCATATGTATTTGTTGATAATTGTAATTTTGAGAAAATTTAGTTGATAAATTAAATGAATTTTAATATACAAAGATATGCTCATTTTTTATATCGATAAAAATGTTAAAATTTGACTATTTAGTAAAAAATATAGAGATATTTATGGGGCAATTTATCATGCCCTTTTGCTTTGAGCGACAAAATGTTCAATTTAAGATAGTAAAAATTAACTCAGAACTACTGAAAATCAAAAAGATTAAACAGAGCCAGAAAGTAGTAGTACAAGCAAAGTTCAAAATAATCTATGTGAAAATTTGGCAAAAAATATTGCTATTAATGCAAACGGAGCCATGCTTACGTGTACATTCTAATTATGTTGCAATCTTACAGTTGATACATAATCTTGATGATTTTATCGAAAAATCACAGCAACACTTGTGCTTTGAGAGAAAAGCTCAGAAAGAGCTGGATGCTAAATTTTTTGCTAGATTTTTTAAGCTGACAAAGAGTTCAATAAAAGATCAACTTTTACCAAATTGTTCAGATCGTAATGAATTTAACCAATGCAATTTGATAAAAAATTAAGCGAAAGCGAATATGCCAAAGATTGAAACAGAAGAGCAATTCTTAGATTTAGCAGAAAAATTCCAAAAAGATTATTGTTTATTACGCAATCATGTTGTGAATACACAATTTGTCGATCTATCAGATGATTTACGTGAAAAAGCCCATGCTCTATATAAGGAAGCACAACAGATATATGGCTATATATCTAGTTCTAGACAATTAGGTAAATATTATTATCTAGCTTCTTTAAGTTATTTTGCATGCCCGACTACTAGTAATACTCAAGAGCTGTCGTCTGAACGTTATTTGATTCTACAAGCGAGTTTTTTAACATATCGGCAGTATCAAGAATTTGCAAAAATTGATAAAGCTGAGAATAAGCAAAAACATGTTTGTGATCTCTTTCGCTATGTATCACGATATGTTCTGGATTCTAATCATGCTGAATTATTTCAAGAATGCAGTGAGCTACTAAATCGCTATGTCATGTACGAACGTAACTTGAAAAAGGAGGATCGTAATCAACTTTTTAATATTAAAGATTTCAAACAAGTACAAGCCATAGAGTATTTATCGGCTCTATTAATAATTTTTAAAAGACTTGATGATCGTCGTGTTGTTCATCGTCAGCGTAAGTCAAAAAAAAGTAAAGTTTTGCAATGGCCGACGAAAAATGAACTCAAAAAATTTCGTGAAATTAAAACGGGTAAGCAAGTAGATATTGGACATAACGCAAAGATCAGTATTTATGATGCCGCTCTTCACAAAGATGAAGAGGGTGAAGTTGATCTATTAGATCCTGAAATGGAGTTTTATTCAGAAGATGAAAAGTCTAAAAATTTAAATTATATACTCAGCGATAATGCGACGCATCTAATGCGGCATCGCCAGCGCCGTCATGCTCCTTTTGTTACAAATCCACATTATTTGGCGCCAGATATACTGAAGCAAATTGTTTATGTGTTGAGAACCGAGTTATCCGGGCACTGGAGGGATGCTGCAATCGCTGCAGCATGTTTATTGTCACTTTTGACGGGATTATCACCCGTCGCACTGATGGATTTTAACGAGCTTATTCAAGATGGAATTTTGATCCAGAATGGTTCAAGTAGACGTCGCGAATATTTACTCAAATTAAATCTTAAAATTACAGAGCAGAAGATTAAGAGCTTAAATCATGTGCGGTGGAATGAAGTGATGACACATCAACTACATTTACCTTCTGCTTGGTTTGACTATATAGAACAAGCATCGAATCCACTAATTTCATCAACACACATTAATACGAAACTTAAGAATTGGCTTGATAATCGGTTTGTAGGTTCGATCACTGTAGAAAAACTGCAGGCTCAATTATATTTTCATATATATTATGAAACATATAATGAATATCTTGCTCATGTAATTGCTGGGCGGGATAGTCAGCATCACATGCCTGGTATCTATTATGGCGGGCTACCGAAAACTCAACTCAGTAGCACATATCTAGCCTTTTTAGAAAAAGCACTTACACCACATTCCACACATTTTACTGAAGACACGGCTGAACTAAAAATATTGCAACAACAATTCAAAGTGCAATCTGCATTATCTATAGGAAGGATAGGGAGCCAACTGGCACTTGAACCCAATTTTGTGAAAGAGCAATTCCATATTTTACATAGACATTGTCACGAAAACATCCAAGAAGATAAGCACATTATTAATCAACTTAATGCATATGCGTGTTGGATGTGGCATATCAGTTTGTTGAGTTTGGCAAGTCGGCCTAAAAAAAACCTGTTGGGGAATTTGGATGATTATTGTGTTGAGCTCAAGCTTTTATATGTGAATGATAAAAAAAATAGTAAAGCAAGAAAAGATGGTCGTTTTATCCCTTTATCTGATTTTTTCATAAAAACACTGCAAAATTACACTGCCTTTTTAGAACAAATTATTGAAGCGTACGGTTCATTTTTTAGACAAGTCTTTGCAAAGAAGAAGATAACTGTAAATGATCTTTTTGGTAAGGTCATTTTTAGTAAAGATATCTTGCCGATAACTGTCAAAGAATGGCAGAGCAGGAAAATTAAGTTAATCCCTTTATCGAGAAAATGGGTGAATTCATATATGCAAGGAGTCTTTCCAAAGAATATGTATTCGAATTGGTTACGTCATTTTGACATGAACTTTTTGATGCATGAGCAGCAAGAGGGTAAACCAGCATTAGCTTTTCACTTAATTCAGGCCCTGTATGGTCATGACCAACGTGACCGAGAGGCTTTTCATCCGCATTCTTCACTTATCCCGAATGTCTATGTACAGCAAGCCCGCCAGCAATTGCAAGATAATGTCAAATCTTTATCGATTAAACACTTAGAGCGAAAATAGTTGTATGCAAAAAATCAAAGAACTAATAAAACCACAACTAGATGATCTATTTGTTGATATTCATAAAATGGTGAAAAAGTCGCTAGATAGACAGCCTTCTCCACCTGAAGTATTGACGAAAGAAATGCAGCAAAAACTTGATCAGCTGATCGCTGAAAAATGGCATGACATTAAAGATAGTGTTGATTGTTTGAGTCAAAAGTTGAGCCGAGACGAACAATCAAAACTGATGCAATTTACTGAAGATGAATTTAATAAAAGAAGGAAGCAATTCAACCAGAATGTAGATAAAAAATCATACAGAATTAAGCTAAATCCACATACTAAACGGATCGTACTGCCTAGAAAAATTGAGAGTACAGAGTCACGGTTAGAACAGGGGCATCTACATATCCATGTACTTAAGGAATTAAGGCAGTATTGGCAAGATTCATTTGAATATTGGAATGAACCAAAGTACTTATGGGGAAATTTATGCTTAAGTTTTATATATATTTCAGGCTGTGCAGATGAACAGCATTTGATTGCTATTCAGAAGCAATTGCAGGAGGCCATTGAGCTTGGTACAGATCTGAATTGTTTTCGGTTATACCATTCGGACTACAAAAAAATCACTAATCCATTGTTACTACATTATCGTGTTGAAAACTCTCAATATGGCAACGATGTAGAACAGGGAAAGTTGTACCAATGGAAACATGTTTTTTTTAACCCATATGCGCAGTTCATTTTGCAATATTTAAAAAAGTTGAAAGCTACTCAGAAAGAATTTTGTCTGCAACATTCAGTTGAAGATTGTATTTTAGAAAGCTTGAGTAAGATAGGCAGGAAAAAAAGTCTTGGGGATCTGCAATATCAAATTAAACGCCGTGGATTTCGTGCATTTAATGATGTGCAAATGGTACTCGAATTTAATCCAAACCTCAGCATAGATATATTTTTGAGTAATGTGCTTCAGCAAGAGATTAATACTGTTGCTTTAAGGCCATCCGAATTTAGATTGCTGTGGAATAATGATTACAATCAAGTCACAGAAGCAGATAATCGCCCTATTCATTTTGAACAAGAGCAGTTACTTCCTGAAGTTCCGACTGTTCAAAGCAAATTACAAACGATTCCGTATGAGTTGATGTTGTTTGGTCAAAAGAAACGTAAAGGTCAAAAAGTTGAGCGTTTAGATAAAAAGAGGAATAAAGAAGAACGCACGCTACGTTTTTGGCAAGAAACTAGAAGGGTGTTAGAGGAGAAGATAGTTGATGCTAATACGGAGGAAAAGTCTTTAATTGATGCTCAACTACGCTTAATTCACTGGTTAATGCATTTAAAAAAACGAGGGCTTCAATTATCAACTATTGAAAGCTACTTAGGATCGTTTGGCAAAGAATTTATATTTGAGATTTGGCTCAATAAATTAGATTTAAAGCAACAATCCATAGATGACTATGAGGATTTATATCGGCAGCTATTGAAATACAGCAGTGAACGTGATGAAAAAGCAGTTCAACGAGATTCGGTGAAAGGAAAAACCTCTCGTAAGATGCACCAAAGCGCAGAATACCGTTTTGGTCGCCTAAAAGATTTTCATCAATTCTGTATAGAGAATTATGATGCTCCAGGGGTATTGGTGTTACAGAATTCAAGTTTTAAGCATTTACAAATTTGCAATGCACGGCTAGTGAGTCCTTTGCTATTTGGCAAATTATTGGAAAAACTAGAAAATTTAAGTCAAGAGCCAACGGCATCAGAGTGGGTCGATCATCTGAGTTGTTTAAAGCTGATGTATTTACTAAGTTATAGAACTGGACTTCGATTAAATGAAGTTCGTTGTCTTAAAATACAAGATATTATTTGCCCAGAGCTACTTTATAAAGAAAAAGAAAATACAGTTTTTAATAATATCACGCTTCATATCCAAGACAATTCATATCGCCGTCTGAAAACGCGAAGTGCGAATCGTCAAATACCATTGAAAATTGCATTGTCAGAACATGAGTTTTTAGTAGTACAACGTTACATACAACATCGTTATGAGCAATATTTGGTTAATCAGCAGGATGATCTACTTTTTAGTGTGAATCATCGTGTATTAACTGATCAATGTATCAGCAAAATTACAGTAGATTTGTTTAGTCAAATATTAGGTATGCATCATGGCTTTAGTTTTCATACATTACGCCACAGTGCTGCTAACTATCTAGCAATAACTTTGCTCGGTTCAAAAGAAATGATCAAGACCTACACAGATTGTCCTTGGGTAAAAGCAAAAAAGATGAGGGATTTATTGTTTGGTATGAAAGCACGTGCTCAAGAAGAGATTATTCAACATAAATGGCAGGTGCTCGCCTCTTGGATGGGGCATAGCAGTATTGAGCAAACGGCTTCAAATTACCTTCATGTTTTGGATTTATTAGCAGTCGATCGAATTTATAATTCGCCGTGTATCATTTCAAAAAAAGTATTAGAACAGTGTTTTAGTCCAGTGAAGTCAAGTACAGACTACATAAACCTAAATCGTTATACTCAGCAGCAGAAATGGTTTAATTCTTATCAGCAAACACAGCCAGTTACGATGGCTGGCCGACAAGAAAAGAAGTTTAGTATAGAGAAGAGTACTCTGACACCTTTTCAACGTTTGATAAGTTTTAGAGAAGGTCGTTTAAGCGAAGATACCCAAGCTCAAGAATGGATGCAACGATGTCAATGGATGAGCACTAAATGGATGGATCGCCAAAAATTTAATTTAAAAACGAATTATGTTTATAGTAAGAATTTAGAAGAGAGTTGGTTTGATGAACTTTACGAAAAGGCTAAAAAACTGACTCGTCCAGATGAAATAATTCCTCTCCTTGATTTTCATTATAAAGATGATAGGCAGCAAGATGCACTGAAAGAAAAGAACATGGTTAAGGCGCTTAAAATATTATTATTATTTGGAAAACTGCGTAAGAATTTTCTACATTTTCAATGCCGAATGAAAGGTGATGAGCAACAAATTGTTAATTTTATTACTGGTATAGAGCCAATGTTAGGAGATCATCTGTATTTAGAAAAACAAAACTACCCAGTTAATTTGGATGCTCCTGAGCGAACCGTTAAATTTAGTTTTCAAAGAGTTGTCGGCTCTAACAAAAAAAATGTTACTCCGCTGGTTATATTTAATTTAATGTTAAAAATGATGCAAAAAGATGAACTCTGGATCAAATAGCCTAAGCAAACTGAAAAGGGGGAATTGTTTAAAAATCTCTCTGGTTATAAGTAAACTGTCTTTATGAAAAGCATCATACTAACTTTGATTCATAATAAAGGGAATTTAAAAGCTTTAGCATCACAATTTGGTCACTGGATTTTAGACAATAGTGTAAAGATTAGCACTTTGGTAAATCGATGAGCTAAAGTGTTGTAGTCCAAACTCGATCTGACAATTACCCATTTTTTAGTGTGCCCGTCAGGTTAAATTTGAACTGAATTTTTCTCAGCCCAAATTCATTTCCAATCAAGTTATGTTTCAAGTGGCGTGCGAACACTGCACAATTTAATTCACGGTGCCTAAGACAGGTATCAACTTCGGACCAGCCATTCTAGCTTTGCTAATGATTTCCACCAGCTCATCATAAGTCAGTTCAAACTTATCCTCACTATCAAATACATAGACCATATTCTTGCCTTCATGTTCAGGTGGAGTAGGTGGTACAAATCGTTTCGGGATAAGAATTTGTGCGAGTTGTTCGTCAGTTAAGGGGTCGTTTGCGGGAGGGGGCGGAATCCTACGCTAAGGCTTTGGCCAGCGATATTCTCCGGTGAGATTGATGTGTTCCCATCCGAGCGGCGAAACATGGGCCAAGAGATCGGGCGATAGCAGCTTTCCATCGCGTTTCTGGTTTGCAACGACCTCGCCGAGCTTCATGGTGTTCCAGAAGATGATGATGTCCTGCGAGTAATTCCTGCGAATCTCGCTGACCGCAGCGATCGTAAGTCCCCTCCACAAGGGGAGATCCTGATAGTCTCCGCTCGCTGGTATGGGGACCGTTTCTTTCACCACGAACCCGATTTCCTCAGGGTCAAAGATCAGCGATTTCGGACGCCGATCGCGCAGCCGCTCAGCGAGAGTCGTCTTTCCGGCGCCGAAAGGTCCGTTGATCCAGATTATCATTGTCGACGGCCTCTAACCGGAAGGCTCGCAAGAGCGCTGGGCGGCTTCGTGTGCTGGCACGATCGGAGTGGCTCCGAAGTGCTTCTCAAGATAGGTGACGCCGAACGTCACGATGTCCTGCGCGTCGAACAGGTAGCACTGAGCAAAGCCCACGACACCTTCTCGATGGCGACCGAGCTTCACGTAAGCATTTGCTATAGTTTCGACCGCATCCGGCTTTCCTTCGATAGCAAAGCAATCGAGAATGCCGTTTGAATCGTATTCTGATGCCGTTTTCCAGGCGACTTCACCGTTTCTTCCAAGCATCGGCATCTCATACGTCACCCATCGTTTGTTGGGGATATCCGCAACCGCCTCGGCGTAGTGCAATGCGGTAACGGAGTTTAGCGGCGCACCCAACAGCAGGGCCTTCCCGCCAAGGCGGACGAACCGCTCGACGGGCGACCCTTCCCCCAAGGCGTGACCGAGTTCGTGAGGCTCCGTCAGCGTTTCAGCTAGCGGACCAACCGCGACCATCGATGCATCGGGGTGCGCGCTGCGCCGCGCGCCGGGGGCTTGAACCAGAAATTGATTCAGCAGGCCGAACCCACGGTAAGTCCCGGCCGTTGCGGGATCGAACGGCGGCCAGGTACGGCGGGCTTTGTCATCCAACCGAGCGCCATTCAGAGTCTCCTCGTAGGGTGATCGGTCCCACGACGCGTATCCCATCACAGTGCCAGTCGGCCCAACCGCGGAGCGTAACGCGGCAACGACCGTCTCCGCTCCTCCTTCGACCGGACCAATCGCTTTAAGTGAGGCATGCACCATCAACAGGTCACCGGTTTGGACTCCGAGTTTTCGAATTGCCTCCGTTATTGCCTTCCGCGTATGCATCGCGATATCTCCTCTAAACTGCAAAACACTATACGGGGTCTGACGCTCAGTGGAACGAAATTGAATGTATTTAGAAAAATAAACAAATAGGGGTTCCGCGCACATTTCCCCGAAAAGTGCCACCTGACGTCTAAGAAACCATTATTATCATGACATTAACCTATAAAAATAAGCGTATCACGAGGCCCTTTCGTCTTCAAGAATTTTATAAACCGTGGAGCGGGCAATACTGAGCTGATGAGCAATTTCCGTTGCACCAGTGCCCTTCTGATGAAGCGTCAGCACGACGTTCCTGTCCACGGTACGCCTGCGGCCAAATTTGATTCCTTTCAGCTTTGCTTCCTGTCGGCCCTCATTCGTGCGCTCTAGGATCCTCCGGCGTTCAGCTTGTGCCACAGCCGACAGGATGGTGACCACCATTTGCCCCATATCACCGTCGGTACTGATCCCGTCGTCAATAAACCGAACCGCGACACCCTGAGCATCAAACTCTGGCACTGTTGCAAAGTTAGCGATGAGGCAGCCTTTTGTCTTATTCAAAGGCCTTACATTTCAAAAACTCTGCTTACCAGGCGCATTTCGCCCAGGGGATCACCATAATAAAATGCTGAGGCCTGGCCTTTGCGTAGTGCACGCATCACCTCAATACCTTTGATGGTGGCGTAAGCCGTCTTCATGGATTTAAATCCCAGCGTGGCGCCGATTATCCGTTTCAGTTTGCCATGATCGCATTCAATCACGTTGTTCCGGTACTTAATCTGTCGGTGTTCAACGTCAGACGGGCACCGGCCTTCGCGTTTGAGCAGAGCAAGCGCGCGACCATAGGCGGGCGCTTTATCCGTGTTGATGAATCGCGGGATCTGCCACTTCTTCACGTTGTTGAGGATTTTACCCAGAAACCGGTATGCAGCTTTGCTGTTACGACGGGAGGAGAGATAAAAATCGACAGTGCGGCCCCGGCTGTCGACGGCCCGGTACAGATACGCCCAGCGGCCATTGACCTTCACGTAGGTTTCATCCATGTGCCACGGGCAAAGATCGGAAGGGTTACGCCAGTACCAGCGCAGCCGTTTTTCCATTTCAGGCGCATAACGCTGAACCCAGCGGTAAATCGTGGAGTGATCGACATTCACTCCGCGTTCAGCCAGCATCTCCTGCAGCTCACGGTAACTGATGCCGTATTTGCAGTACCAGCGTACGGCCCACAGAATGATGTCACGCTGAAAATGCCGGCCTTTGAATGGGTTCATGTGCAGCTCCATCAGCAAAAGGGGATGATAAGTTTATCACCACCGACTATTTGCAACAGTGCCCCGTCCGGATACTGCCAGATATCGGCGTCCAGGGAGATGTCCTGAAGCGCGGTGTCCGGAATTTCAGGTTTGTGTCTCTACAAAGACTAACTATCAGAAAAACTCATCGAGCATCAAATGAAACTGCAATTTATTCATATCAGGATTATCAATACCATATTTTTGAAAAAGCCGTTTCTGTAATGAAGGAGAAAACTCACCGAGGCAGTTCCATAGGATGGCAAGATCCTGGTATCGGTCTGCGATTCCGACTCGTCCAACATCAATACAACCTATTAATTTCCCCTCGTCAAAAATAAGGTTATCAAGTGAGAAATCACCATGAGTGACGACTGAATCCGGTGAGAATGGCAAAAGCTTATGCATTTCTTTCCAGACTTGTTCAACAGGCCAGCCATTACGCTCGTCATCAAAATCACTAGCATCAACCAAACCGTTATTCATTCGTGATTGCGCCTGAGCGAGACGAAATACGCGATCGCTGTTAAAAGGACAATTACAAACAGGAATCGAATGCAACCGGCGCAGGAACACTGCCAGCGCATCAACAATATTTTCACCTGAATCAGGATATTCTTCTAATACCTGGAATGCTGTTTTCCCGGGGATCGCAGTGGTGAGTAACCATGCATCATCAGGAGTACGGATAAAATGCTTGATGGTCGGAAGAGGCATAAATGCCGTCAGCCAGTTTAGTCTGACCATCTCATCTGTAACATCATTGGCAACGCTACCTTTGCCATGTTTCAGAAACAACTCTGGCGCATTGGGCTTCCCATACAATCGATAGATTGTCGCACCTGATTGCCCGACATTATCGCGAGCCCATCTATACCCATATAAATCAGCATCCAGGTTGGAATTTAATCGCGGCCTCGAGCAAGACGTTTCCCGTTGAATATGGCTCATAACACCCCTTGTATTACTGTTTATGTAAGCAGACAGTTTTATTGTTCATGATGATATATTTTTATCGGCACTGTTGCAAATAGTCGGTGGTGATAAACTTATCATCCCCTTTTGCTGATGGAGCTGCACATGAACCCATTCAAAGGCCGGCATTTTCAGCGTGACATCATTCTGTGGGCCGTACGCTGGTACTGCAAATACGGCATCAGTTACCGTGAGCTGCAGGAGATGCTGGCTGAACGCGGAGTGAATGTCGATCACTCCACGATTTACCGCTGGGTTCAGCGTTATGCGCCTGAAATGGAAAAACGGCTGCGCTGGTACTGGCGTAACCCTTCCGATCTTTGCCCGTGGCACATGGATGAAACCTACGTGAAGGTCAATGGCCGCTGGGCGTATCTGTACCGGGCCGTCGACAGCCGGGGCCGCACTGTCGATTTTTATCTCTCCTCCCGTCGTAACAGCAAAGCTGCATACCGGTTTCTGGGTAAAATCCTCAACAACGTGAAGAAGTGGCAGATCCCGCGATTCATCAACACGGATAAAGCGCCCGCCTATGGTCGCGCGCTTGCTCTGCTCAAACGCGAAGGCCGGTGCCCGTCTGACGTTGAACACCGACAGATTAAGTACCGGAACAACGTGATTGAATGCGATCATGGCAAACTGAAACGGATAATCGGCGCCACGCTGGGATTTAAATCCATGAAGACGGCTTACGCCACCATCAAAGGTATTGAGGTGATGCGTGCACTACGCAAAGGCCAGGCCTCAGCATTTTATTATGGTGATCCCCTGGGCGAAATGCGCCTGGTAAGCAGAGTTTTTGAAACGTAAGGCCTTTGAATAAGACAAAAGGCTGCCTCATCGCTAACTTTGCAACAGTGCCCTCGCGATGACATCGCCCAGCGGCTGGCCATCATCCTGTGCATCGACCAGGGCGCCCCCGATCTCGGCGAAGGATTTCAGGGTGTCACGCACCACCCCCGCTTCGTCTGCGACCTTTGCATGGCAAATACGCTCCGAAGCACGGTAGAGACGGCCGACGATCCGGTCGTGGGTTTCGACCACTGCGTCGGCCAACATCGCCTGCCATTCCGAGACGCAAACAGCCAAGATCGCAAGCCGCCTGTCCTCCGGGAGATCGCGCATGCCGTCGGCATAATACCGTTCACCCTGCCTGCGCAGACGAGTCACCCGATGGGCAGGAACGCCGGCAAGCAGATCCTCGGGGAGATCGATGCGTTGCAGATATTCGAGCCGGTCGAGCAGCCGGTTGGCCGACGAAGAGTTCGAGCCAGGCTCGAACTGGCGCAGCCACACAAAACGGGTCACCCGATCATCAGCCGTCTCCTCGAGCAATGCCAGCAACTGTTCTCGGATCGACATAGGCAGCCGACTGGCGATCCTCGTCTCGATGCGTCGCTCGGCATCGACGAGAGCCGCGGCACAAAGCCGCTCGATCGTGGATGTCGCGGGAAGGACAGTGCGGGTGCGTCGGCACTCGGCTACGAAGCGACGGGCGATATCCTCGTTCGACACCGCCATCTCGGCTTCTCGGAACAACCATTCCTTCAGCTCGCTCGCACCACGTCCGGAGAAGGTGCGGAAGCCGTAGAGCCCCCGTAACTCGGCAAGATGCTCGTGCCGTGTTTCCTCGCGGGCAGCATAGTCTACGAGATCGTCGGCACCCAGGCCAAGCTGCGCTCCGATAAATTCGATGACCTCTGCAGGGATCAGTTCGCCTGGAGCCAGCACCCGGCCGGGATAGCGCAGGACACACAATTGCAGGGCGAAGCCGAACCTGTTGTGAGCGCGCCGACGCAGCCTGATATGCCCAAGGTCTTCATCACTCAGCGTATAGTGCTTGAGCAAATCCGTCTGTGAAGTCGGCAAGCGCAACAGCGCGTCTTTCTGCCGATCGGTTAGAGTGACGCGACGCGGCATACATGTTCCTTTTTCAAAATCTGATAGCGTTCAAGACGCTTTGTTTATGAAGCTGGTTGAGATACATTTCCAGAGGTCAATGCAATCGTGGCCGAAGCGCCGCCTCAAACCAACGTTTGTGATACATGCTGATCGGATATGCCCGCGTCTCCAAAGCCGATGGCTCGCAGTCTCTCGACCTGCAGCACGACGCCTTGCGCGCCGCAGGTGTCGAACGGGACAATATCTATGATGATCTTGCTTCCGGCGGTCGTGATGATCGCCCTGGCTTGACTGCCTGCCTCAAGTCATTGCGTGACGGCGATGTGCTGGTGGTCTGGAAGCTCGATCGCCTCGGACGATCGCTTGCCCATCTGGTCAACACGGTGAAGGAGCTGTCAGACCGCAAGATCGGCCTGCGGGTTCTGACTGGAAAGGGCGCTCAGATCGACACCACGACTGCGTCCGGTCGCATGGTGTTCGGAATCTTCGCCACCTTGGCCGAGTTCGAGCGGGATCTGATCCGAGAGCGCACCATGGCGGGTCTCGCCTCCGCGAGAGCGCGCGGTCGCAAGGGCGGACGAAAATTCGCGCTCACCAAAGCTCAGGTGCGTCTCGCGCAAGCCGCCATGGCCCAGCGCGATACTTCAGTTTCCGATCTCTGCAAGGAACTCGGCATCGAGCGCGTCACTCTCTACCGATATGTCGGTCCCAAAGGCGAGCTCAGAGACCATGGAAAGCATGTTCTCGGACTTACGTAGCAACTCGTTTCTTTTCGCAGGTTGAGCCACAGAGGTGGATCAGGAAATTTGAACAACACTTATAAGTGATATTTTGCTCCCCAAATGATGTTATAAACATCAATATATGGAGTATTTTATGACACGTAGACCAAGAAGAAATCATTCAAATGACTTTAAAGCTAAGGTAGCACTTGCTGCGATTAAAGCAGAAAAAACACTTGCTGAATTGAGTGCTGAATTTGATGTTCATCAAAACCAAATTATTGACTGGAAAAATCAACTGATTTCAGCTTCCTCGCAAGCTTTCGATCAATCAAAAGCTCCAACAGAACCACCCATCGATCTAAAAAAACTACATGCAAAAATCGGTGAGCAGGCATTAGAAATTGATTTTTTAGAAGGTGTGTTGAAGAAACTGGGTCGCTTCAACCACAAAAGTTAATCGATGACTCACTTCAGATTTCAGTATCTAAGCAAGCTAAGCTGCTGAAAGTCTCCCGTGGTTGTTATTACTATCGCCCAAAACCTGTGAGTGAATCAGATCTGAAGCTGATGCGCTGTATGGATGAGTTACATATGCAATACCCTTTTGCAGGTAGCCGTATGATGCGTGATTTATTGAATCGTCAAGGACATCATATAGGACGACGTCATACACGTACTTTAATGAAGAAAATGGGCATTAATGCGTTATATCGTAAACCAAATCTAAGTCAGGCCAATCAAGCTCACCGTAAATATCCATATCTGCTCAAAGGATTGGCTATTCAGCGCAGTAATCAAGTGTGGTCTACGGATATAACGTATATCCCTATGGCAAAAGGCTTTGTTTATTTATGTGCTGTGATTGATTGGCATAGCCGCAAGGTACTTGCGCATAGAGTATCGATTAGTATGGAGGTTACATTTTGCATAGAAACATTAAATGAAGCTATTGAAAAATATGGCCGACCTGAAGTCTTTAATACAGACCAAGGCAGTCAGTTTACCAGTGATGCATTTATTGATGTATTGAAATCAAATGGCATTCAAATCAGTATGGATGGTAAAGGTCGATGGGTTGATAATGTGATGGTTGAACGATTATGGCGGAGCGTTAAATATGAAGAGGTGTATCTCAAAGCCTACAGCAATGTTTTGGATGCGAAGAAGCAATTAAACGCATATTTTGAATTTTATAATTTGAAACGACCTCATTCGAGTCTGGACAAAATGACTCCAGATGAGTTTTACTATGACCAGCTACCACAACAAAATAAGGTAGCTTAACTAGAGCAGAGTATCACTTATAAATAAGCTTTTAGTTGTTCAAACAAGTGGGACCACCTCTCACCTCCGCGCTTCATCAGAAAACTGAAGGAACCTCCATTGAATCGAACTAATATTTTTTTTGGTGAATCGCATTCTGACTGGTTGCCTGTCAGAGGCGGAGAATCTGGTGATTTTGTTTTTCGACGTGGTGACGGGCATGCCTTCGCGAAAATCGCACCTGCTTCCCGCCGCGGTGAGCTCGCTGGAGAGCGTGACCGCCTCATTTGGCTCAAAGGTCGAGGTGTGGCTTGCCCCGAGGTGATCAACTGGCAGGAGGAACAGGAGGGTGCATGCTTGGTGATAACGGCAATTCCGGGAGTACCGGCGGCTGATCTGTCTGGAGCGGATTTGCTCAAAGCGTGGCCGTCAATGGGGCAGCAACTTGGCGCTGTTCACAGCCTATCGGTTGATCAATGTCCGTTTGAGCGCAGGCTGTCGCGAATGTTCGGACGCGCCGTTGATGTGGTGTCCCGCAATGCCGTCAATCCCGACTTCTTACCGGACGAGGACAAGAGTACGCCGCAGCTCGATCTTTTGGCTCGTGTCGAACGAGAGCTACCGGTGCGGCTCGACCAAGAGCGCACCGATATGGTTGTTTGCCATGGTGATCCCTGCATGCCGAACTTCATGGTGGACCCTAAAACTCTTCAATGCACGGGTCTGATCGACCTTGGGCGGCTCGGAACAGCAGATCGCTATGCCGATTTGGCACTCATGATTGCTAACGCCGAAGAGAACTGGGCAGCGCCAGATGAAGCAGAGCGCGCCTTCGCTGTCCTATTCAATGTATTGGGGATCGAAGCCCCCGACCGCGAACGCCTTGCCTTCTATCTGCGATTGGACCCTCTGACTTGGGGTTGATGTTCATGCCGCCTGTTTTTCCTGCTCATTGGCACGTTTCGCAACCTGTTCTCATTGCGGACACCTTTTCCAGCCTCGTTTGGAAAGTTTCATTGCCAGACGGGACTCCTGCAATCGTCAAGGGATTGAAACCTATAGAAGACATTGCTGATGAACTGCGCGGGGCCGACTATCTGGTATGGCGCAATGGGAGGGGAGCAGTCCGGTTGCTCGGTCGTGAGAACAATCTGATGTTGCTCGAATATGCCGGGGAGCGAATGCTCTCTCACATCGTTGCCGAGCACGGCGACTACCAGGCGACCGAAATTGCAGCGGAACTAATGGCGAAGCTGTATGCCGCATCTGAGGAACCCCTGCCTTCTGCCCTTCTCCCGATCCGGGATCGCTTTGCAGCTTTGTTTCAGCGGGCGCGCGATGATCAAAACGCAGGTTGTCAAACTGACTACGTCCACGCGGCGATTATAGCCGATCAAATGATGAGCAATGCCTCGGAACTGCGTGGGCTACATGGCGATCTGCATCATGAAAACATCATGTTCTCCAGTCGCGGCTGGCTGGTGATAGATCCCGTCGGTCTGGTCGGTGAAGTGGGCTTTGGCGCCGCCAATATGTTCTACGATCCGGCTGACAGAGACGACCTTTGTCTCGATCCTAGACGCATTGCACAGATGGCGGACGCATTCTCTCGTGCGCTGGACGTCGATCCGCGTCGCCTGCTCGACCAGGCGTACGCTTATGGGTGCCTTTCCGCAGCTTGGAACGCGGATGGAGAAGAGGAGCAACGCGATCTAGCTATCGCGGCCGCGATCAAGCAGGTGCGACAGACGTCATACTAGATATCAAGCGACTTCTCCTATCCCCTGGGAACACATCAATCTTACCGGAGAATATCGTTGGCCAAAGCCTTAGCGTAGGATTTCGCCCTCTCCCGCAAACGACCCCGTTAATTTAAATAAGTGCATGTTTTTATCCTACTCTTGGTAAGTCAGACCATTTGGTTAAATACGAAGGTGATCTAAGGTTTTGATTCATGTGCCATGTGGCTTCTTTATTGTTGGCAATGCCTAGCGTGACGAGATTCTTCCCAAACCGTTCACTGATGGCTTCGATGGCATCTGAAAGCCTTTCTCGCTCTTGCTTATGTGAATAGTCCGTGAATAGATCGGGCACAAACTTGGATTGATCTGTAATTTCGAGCAGCACGATTCCCGCCTTTTTATACTTAAAGCCTTTCTTAAATATCTGATCGATGCCTTTCATCGCGGCCTTGGTGATGAGCAGTAGATCATCCGTATGCTCATGCATTTGAACGACGATGTAAGGCGAGTAGCGCTCTGTCTTATCAAAGCGACCGGTTTGGATATACACGCCGATCATCTTGCAGATTGAGCCATCTTCCCGCATTCGTTTCACGGCTCTGGCCACATAAAGCCGAACCGAAGCTTTAATGTCATCCATTTCATACACTGGGTTGCCATATGAACGGCTGCTGATGATTTGCTTCTTCGCTACAGTATCATCACTAAGGTCAATACAAGAAAGGCCCTGTAGCTCAAGCACCGTCTTTTCCATCACGATACTAAACTGCTTTTTGATTTCTTTAGGATTGGCATTGATCAGATCCAGCACAGATTGAACACCCATAGTATTGAGCTTCTTACAGTTCTGTCTGCCTACGCCCCAAACCTCAGACACATCAACCTGCGCGAGTAGCGTTTCTGTAGAGCATGGGTCCATATGGGCCAGATTACAGACCCCATTGAAGAACTTGTTTTTCTTGGCGAGATGATTGGCAATCTTGGCTTCGGTTTTAGAGCGACCAATTCCAATACAGCAGGGTAGGCCTAACCAACGCCAAGCCTTAGCCCTCATGTCTTGAGCATATACAGTCAGGTCAAATAGATGCTCGTAAGCTGTGAGCTTCAGAAAGCATTCATCAATGGAATAGACCTTGTATCTTGGAGCTTGTAGTGATTAGCTTCCACTATATGCAAATTGTAGAGTTTGTAATAGACCTAAGACTTTTAGTCTGTGAAAGAGATAAAACCTACAATTTGCCCTAACCACTTGCACAACTCTGGACGGTAACTAAGCACTTTGATGCTGTATTCACAAGAAAAGACGGTGGTTATGCTAAAACAATAATTGGATAAATAAAGCAGGTAAAGATTATGTTTTATCTTGGTATTGATGTTGCTAAAGCTAAAATTGATTGCTGTTTAATTTTAGAAAATTCTGCAAGTAAAAAGAAAACCAAAACTTTTTCAAATACACCAAAAGGTTTTGAGCAACTTCAAACCTGGCTAAAGCAGCATGCTGCAACTTCTACGCAGACCATTATCTTAATGGAAGCCACATCTATTTATCATGAACTCTTGGCTAAATATTTATTTGATGCGGACTATCAAGTCTGTGTAACCAATCCTGCCAGAGCTCGATATTTTGCTCAGAGTATGTCTAAGCTAAATAAAACAGACAAGGTGGATAGTGAAGTTCTAGCTCGATTTGCGATGACTGCCGATCTACATTTTTGGCAACCTTTACCCCAACCTATTCAATTTCTGAATGCTTTGCTAGATAGAAGAGCTGTGCTTTGTGAAGATTTACAACGTGAAAAGAATCGTTTGGAAAAAGCAGAGTCTACCTTCACGATGGAACCTGTACTTCAGTCTATCCATAAGAGTATTAGGCAGTTAAACAAGCACATTCAGGGTATCGACCAGCAAATTGATGCTCATATCGATCAGAATCCTGATTTAAGAAATGATAAAGAACTGCTCAGCAGTATTCCAGCTATTGCAGATCGAACCAGTTTATTAATGCTCAGTTTCTTGCGCAGCCATACTTTTGAAAGCGCTAGTCAAGCGGCCGCCTTTGTTGGCTTGGTCCCCATTCAAAAGCAATCAGGTAGCTCCATTCATGGCAGAAGCCGTTTATCCAAAGCGGGCTCTTCCAAAATACGTGCCGGTTTATATATGGCAGCCATTGTCGCAACTCGGCATAATCCCCACATTAGAGGGATGAATGAAAGATTATTGGCCAATGGTAAAACCAAAATGATGGCGATTGGAGCTGCGATGAGGAAGTTGGTTCATCTTTGTTATGGTGTACTCAAACACCAACAACCTTATCAAGCGGATTATTGAGCATGAATTCTCAATAATTTGCTTGACGTTTCAGACGGTATCTCTTGATCTCCTGGTGCAACATAGTCCCCAAGCAGCTCCATAAAGCGCTTGGACATTTCGCCATATAAGGAGAAATTACTGGATAGCACCTGAATGTTATGTTGTTTGATTAGCTCTTTAATTTGGAATACAGGAACACCCATCTTGATGCCTAAGTCTTTCGCTTCCTGGCTTCTGGCCACGGCACAGCCGTCATTGTTGCTGAGCACAATGGTTGGGCGATCATTCAAGGCAGGATTAAACACACGCTCACACGAGACGTAGCAATTATTCACGTCGACTAACGCGAATATTTCATTTTCACTTTGCATGGTTATTCTTCTTTTTATGAGCGGTGATAAATACGCTTTAAATTAAAAGTCACCACACCCCAGATTGATATGGTCTGACTATCATCAGGAATGATGTGATTGTAATTCGAATTTTCAGCCTTCAACCAAAGTTCTGGAAGCGGATAATCTTCATCTCCAAATATTTCTTTGATTTCAGACTTGGACATCTTATTGGTGATCATCAGCCGCTTAATGGTCGAGGCATTGTCATCAATCAGGGCAACCACGATATCGTAATGCTTGGCTTCAATACTGCGATCAATAATGATTGGATCATTAATCTCTAGGCCAGCATCGAGCATGGATTCACTGTCTACATAGGCAATAAAAGTAGAAATAGGGTTGTGAATCAGGAACTCATTCAGATCGAGTGCTTTGTCTTGCTCATCCTTGGTGCTGAAGGCCGGACCTGCAGGAATACGCTCTAAAGAGACGGGAATAGATACTTTGGATTTGGGTAGGACAGCAGTAAGCCCTAATTTTTCAACAAGCTCATTTTGAACAGCGATTTGTTCAAGCACGGTGTTGATGGTAGGACTTGGTTTACCCTCTGGACCCATGAGCTCTTGTAAAGATGACCATGCGTCGTCAGAGAAGTAAATAGGCAACTTCTTAGACATGAGATACTCCTACGCTACGAGGCGTGTTTGGAAGTAGAATTTGTTTAAATAGGATATTACTAACAGCGTTTAAAATTCAAATTTAAAAAGTTGTGGATAAACAAGGATGCGTCAGAATAAGACGTTTTGTTTCTGCTCATCGCGTGGAAATGTGACGAATTCATCGGGCATTTGAAAGAAATATTCATGCGCATGTTCATGATCGGCTGTTAGCCAGTCTTTTCTGTACTGTTCTGGAATAACGATAATGGATCGCTTCTCATCCTTCGGTGCATGGAATTGTTTCATAAAAGGGTGATGGTCCGAATTGATGGTCAACATTGAAAAGGAACGTACCTTATTGCCATTAATCACTGCATCATCATAGATCCCTGCAACAGTAAAAGGCTGATCATCTTTACGCTTGATGGTGTACCAGTGTGGCTTGCCATTGATGTATTTCGGCTCATAAAATTCTTGTACTGGGACTAGGCAGAACTTGCTGTACTTCCAAGCATGTCGAAAGCTAGGCTTATCTGCTACAGACTCAGTTCTGGCGTTATAAGTATGACTGCTGAACTTCAATTCTTTCGCCCAGCTCGGTAGTAATCCAAACTTTGCAATATCAAGCTCTAAGTGATCTGAGCCGTTCAGAATGATTGGAGCATGATAGGAAGGGAATACATGATCCTTAAGCTCAAGATCAAACTGGCTTGTATCGACACCTAAGAGTGTCAAATTTCTTTTATTTGGAAATAGGTAATTTGAGCACATAGCCTGATCACATAACTAAAGAATTTATCTGAAATTGTATACGATGCTTTATGGAACACATGGGATTTATGGTGTCAGTTCAAGTAGGCTATATGAAAAAAGTCATGATGGGGCAAGTTACATTTTCAGTTAAAGTATGACTTATGGGATGCAAAACTACGTTGGGCGTGAAGTCATAAAAAAATTAATCAGGATTTTGCATAAATAGTGCGCCGTAAGGCGCATTATTTTTAAGGAAGGTTTGTATTACTCGACAATATATAACTTATGTTTTTTCTTCGGGGGCTCAACTTTAGCTAAAGCATCAAATGTTAATTGATTAAAATCTTCTTCAGAGATTCCAATTTCATCAAGCATTTTATTTTTATCAAAAGATGGTTGTGAGGCTAAAACAGAGATAATTTTGGGCAACATCAAACTCTCATCTCGATGAGTTTCTTCAGGTTCATTAATGTTGTAGCCCAACGAATTGATCTTTATAGAGTTACTACGATTAACCCAATCACTAACTAAGCCCAGCTTGTGAGCTTTATAGTTAATAGCCTTCAGGGATGTTCGCCAAATCTTTTTATACTCAATCATATTTTCTAGTGAAAAATAGCGTGGAGCAGTAGAAAGAAATGCATCTGTTGGCATTAAAAATTCAGATGAAAATTGATCCGCTTCAGTTTCGAGAACACGATTATCTTTCTCGACACGAATTTTTTTGTTATGCGTATGCATAACGGTATGACCAAGTTCGTGTGCACAATCGAAGCGGGCTCTTTCGGCAGACTTAAATGTATTTAGAAATATGAAAGGGCTACCACTTTCATCATCAAAAAAAGATAGTGCATCAATTTCTCGAATTTCAGTCGGTAATCTAAAGACACGGATTCCCTTTAGCTCACACAACGAAACAATGTTATTAATAGGTTGATTACCTAAAGCCCATAAACCTCTCAACTCTGACGCTAGGTGATCGGCATACTTAGATTCACCCAAAAACTCAGTAATATCTAAATCAGGACGGTGAAAAGTAGGTAACTTTACTTTCTGATTTAAGTACTTGTTAATATTTATTGCTAAAAGAGTATATGCCTCATTAGCTTTTCTATGCTGTGCTTTAATACGAGCAACCGATCTATAGAAGATTTGGTCTGTTTCATGTGGTTGTGTGTCATTACCTGCAAAGAATGACTTGGGTAAATTTAATACACGGCATATATCATCTTGATCATTTTCATTGATTTCTTTATCCACGTCTAAAAGTTGCTTTACCTTAGAGATAGAGCAACTCAATTTTTCTGCGAAATCGGTATTGCTAAGTCCTCGTAATTCTTTAGCAATACGTAAACGATCTTTATTAAACACATTAACCTCAGATTAAACTACAAGCTGAATATCAAAATCATCTGGTTTAATTTCATTAGATGGTTCCAATACTGGCTTAGGATCAGTTTTTACAGGAACTGTATTATCTATTTCAAATGCAATTCTGCAAGTATGGTCACTTGGTAAAATTGAAATTTTTTTCGCTTTTAAGTCCTGTACGAAGCTAGTTGGGTATGCAAATTCAAAAGGAATATTTGGGATATCAATGTCTTTATAGGCTGGATGTGATGCTGAAGGAAAGTATAAAATCCATGTTCTCAATTTTGTCTCATCATCATAAGCAGACTGATTCTCCTTAATATTATTTAATGTCATTAATCCTTTTTCACAGTGTGCTGATACAACTTGATCAGCTAACCCCAATGCAATATTCCCGCTCATAAAGATAATTTGTATTTTCTTTACTGTATTCTCAATTCTTGGCTGGCTGTCATTGTGGAATATCCAAGCAGGATCAGATTGTCGAAGCAGTAAAGCAATCTGTTCTCCAATTTTTCCCCATCGTGCAATAAAGCGTGCACGGTTATAGTGAGTATTTGTTCTATAGTCAGCATCACCGATCATAATTGCGTTTCTGACTAACTCGAGATCAGGTAATCCTAACTGTTTAGCTTTTTTGATAGCATTTTCACCTTTGAAAAAATCACATGGCGTGGGTTCAGAAGGTTGGATTGATTCTTCATCAAGGAGATTTAAATTCATCTTAAAAGTTATCCTAAAGTAGCGAATGTCTTTTTTATAACATCTTTTGATGTTTTAAAAAAGATATTTTTATAAATGTGTGCTATCTTCACTTACAACTTGATAATAAGAATTTTGGAGAAGAGACGTTGAGTAACTTATTCATTAATCATAAAAATTGTCCTGAATGCGGTGGCCGTATCAAAGGCTATTATTACTACTGTGGGCAGTGTGGTAGTCAAAATGTTGTAAACTGGAAGCACACGGGGATATTTTTGTTGATTGCTGGAAAGATTTTTCTGGTTGCTATGCTTTTTTTGCTAAAAAATTTTGTTCAAATCCATTTTTTTCACAAGTTTCATTGTGCTAATTTTTTAAATAATTCATAGAGGTTGATAGTAAAATGAAAGTTAAAGATTTAATTAAATAATTAGAAGAGTTTGATCTGGAATTAGATGTTTTAATTGCTAATGAAGAGAACAAAATCATTGGCATAAAAACCCTAGCCCGATTCTTTGAAATAAGCTATGTTTCTTTTGTTCATCCAGAGACACAAAGAAATGATATGGAAAGAAATGTTGAATTTACCTTTTTAGGAATGTCGACTAAAGACTCTAGAGTTATTGTTTTTATTGACGTTGTTCCATAATTTTCAAGTAGTCAAAATGAGTATACAATATTCATGTGATGCAAGAAGATACAACTGGATAGGATGGGCCCATAAGTATTTGAAGCTGCCTCGTGTATGATCATGGGGACTGTCCAAACAAACGGCTTTTGAGAGTGCTGCCTGATACGAAAAATAATATCCAAGAGATGCTAGCGGTAAATTTAGTGTAAAATTTAATGCTAGCCATCATTAAAACTTATTTAAAAATATGAAGTTATATCGCACAGATTGGAATATGTTTCCTAAAACGGTTATTGACCGTGGTCTTGGAGATGCAACCTCTCATTACATGTATGAAGCTGCTAAAGCAGGGGATGTTGAAAGTGCGTATATTTTAGCTAAAGATTTAGTTTCGGATGAGGCGATTGCTGAACTAGAAAGAATTATCGATGGTCGGGAAACTATTATAGTACCTGTACATGCTGAGGAAGCAGTCGGTCGTAATATGATTCCTTTAGCTACTTCAGCAGTTATAGCAAAGAAACTTGGGCTTGAAGTTGATACGAATATAGTTCAAGCTATAAAAGTATCAAGAACTGGCGGTGATGGGTGGCATAGATTAGCCAACCCACCAGCATTTGATGGGACAATAAACAATGATAAATGTGTTATTATTGTTGATGATACCCAGACCCAAGGTGGTACTTTTGCAGCATTAAAAGGTCATATTGAAACAACTGGGACGAATAAAGTTATTGGAGCATATGCACTGACGGGTAAACAATACTCATCACAATTAGCTCTAAGTAAAGAAACTCTTCAGCAATTGAGGGATGTATATGGTAATCTTGAAGCATGGTGGAAATCGATTTACGGGTACGATTTCGAAAGGCTCACAGAGTGGGAAGCAAAGTATATCCTCAACTCTCGTAAAACAGCTGACGAAGTCCGAGATAGAATCATTGCGTCAAAACAAACGTGATGCTTATGCACTTATGATGAAAATGAATTAATTATTATTTAATTAAGTTAAAAGACTGCTATATAGCGGTCTTTTTTGTTTTTGAGCTCTACAAATTTTAATGAGTACATATAGTTACTTTTATAAAAATGATAATAAAGGGTAGAGGAGGTCATCTAAGAATTTAAAGCACAAGACTTATTTAACATTGATGACAGAAAAAGTGAGTTGTTGGGAACTTAAAGAAGAGGTGGTACTTATAATGGTTACTAAAATACAAATACTTAAAATATTAAATATATAAAACAATATATTACAAATATATATGATGCGTAGTGTACGCATCATATATATTTTCTTCTATTTTGATATAATGGATCTCGTCAATCCGCTGATAGGTTTCATTTAAATTTCATGAGTCTTACTGAAATTAAAGTTCGCCAAGCTCATTGCAAGGAAAAAACTTGTTTTTTATCCGATGAAGATGGACTTAGCCTGAAGATTGAGCCGACTGGAAGAAAATCTTGGTGCTATCGCTATACAGATCCACAAACAAAAAAACGTCGCCGCATTCAGTTGGGGCTTTATCCTGATTTATCGCTGAAAAAGGCACGACAAGTCAAAGATGACTTTAAAGACAATAATTATTGTTTTGAGCATGATACTGTCTCTAATGTCATCACCTTTCGTAAGGTAGGGGAGGAGTGGCTGCAGTTCAAACTGAAAAATGCATTTAATGATTCACCCCGCTGCGGTGTACTACAGTTAGCAGAAAGATGTTTACAGCAAGATATTTATCCAGACCTTCAGGATTTACCTTTTCAAAACATCAAGCGTTATGACCTGGTTTCAGTAATCAAAAAAATAGAGGGACGCCAAGTAAAAGAACCTGTCAAGAAAGCTTGTAGTTATTTGAACCAAATTTATGACTACGCTGTAGCGATGGGTTATTGTGAATTCAACATCGCGCATGGTTTAAATAAAATCGCCATTAACAGTAAAATCAAGAAGAATTATCCGTATTTGAAAGCGGAGGATATATCAGATTTTAAGAAAAATTTATTAAAATTGGATGCCCATCCGATTATTAAAAAAGCACTGCTGTTCAAATTACATACTGGCGTGCGAGGGGCTGAATTGTTATTGGCTGAGCCTCATCATTTTGATTTAAATGAAAAAATCTGGAAAATACCTGCCTTGCATATTAAACAGTTTCGACGAAAAGTCATATTAGGCCATGAGATTCCCGACTTCTTAGTTCCACTTTCAGATCAGGCTTTAGATATTTTAAAAGACGTCATGCAATGGTCATACGGTGAAAAGTACATTTTTGCTAGCCCACGGAAACATAATCAACCGATTCATTTTAATACATTAAATATGGCTATACGTAAGATGGGCTATGGAAAACATCAATTATCCTCTCATGGACTACGTTCCACTTTTAGTACCATTTTGAATGACTCAGGTTTGTTCCAGGATAACTGGATTGAGGCACAACTTTCACATATTGATAAGAACCGTACCCGTGCCAGCTATAATCACGCTGACTATTTAGCCCAGCGGACTGAAATGATGCAGTGGTGGGGTGATTATTTAAGTACTGCTAAGTGAAAATCGTACTTTTATACATAGACTTAAAACATTATGGGGTTTCAAATGGATAGTAAACAATATACTTGCCGTGTTACATGGTCAGCAGAATATAATGAGTATGTTGGGTTGTGTGCTGAGTTTCCATCATTGTCTTGGCTTGATGCGGATCAGTCTAAAGCATTCTCAGGAATAGAGGAGCTCGTTGCTGATGTTGTCGCTGATATGATTAGCAATAATGAAAAAGTTCCTACACCACTCTCCGGGAAAATATAGTAGGCAGTTTGTTGTCCTTGTTCTCAGTGGTTCAACAAAAACTAGCCCTCGAAGCCGCAGAACGTGGCGTGGACATAAATTGTTTAGTATCAGTAAAAAGAGCGATGTAATTTTAGTACGAGTGAGTGATAGAGCAGGAACCTATGCTTCATATATTCAGTAAATGGTATGTTTTTGAATTAATAGGTATCGCGGATTCAAATCCCAAGTGCGACACATTTGTAGTTAGTTGAAAAAGTTAGGTGTATTAGAATCATTAGACTTTTTCAACTCGCAATTGGAAAGCACACAATGAAGCAATACACCCAACTTTCTCAAGAAGAAAGATACGAAATTTATGCTGCCTTGAAAAGTAAATCTTCAATCTCTACTCTTTCCAGAGAGCTTGGTCGTTCCAGATCAACCCTCTATCGTGAGATCAAAAGGAATACAGGGGAACGCGGCTATCGGGCTAAACAGGCTGATCGGTTTTCAAGTCAACGACGATACCGTTCTTCATCTCAGATGACAGACTTCGCCATATTTTACATCCGTTATCTGATTGCTCTGGATTGGTCGCCTGAACAGATTTCCGGGGCATTGAAACAACGCGGCTGGCTAGATGTCCCATCACATGAGTGGATCTATCAGTACATCTATCAGGATAAATCTAAGGGTGGAGAACTGCATCAACATTTAAGACACCAGAAAACCTATCGCAAGCGGGGTTATAAAAACACAGACCGTAGAGGCCAACTGGTTGATAGAACAAGCATTCACTGTCGCGACGAGATCATAGACAAGCGTCAACGTCTTGGTGATTTTGAAGGTGATACCGTGATAGGCAAGAATCATAAGGGGGCATTATTAACCCTGGTTGATCGCAAGAGTCTGTATCTACATATCGCTCATTTGGGGAAAACTAGAACCTCAGCTAAAACGATCACGTGTGCTTTAGAGTGTTTGCGCCACAGTCATGCATATAGTGTGACCTTTGATAATGGCAAGGAATTCTCAGAGCATTGGCGGATAAAGGAAGCAGGTATAGAAACTTACTTTGCAGATCCGTACAAGTCGATTCAACGTGCCAGAAATGAAAATAGCAATGGTCTGATCAGGCAATATCTGCCAAAATCCTCATCGTTTGATGATGTTTCAAAAGAACGGATAGAACAGATAGAATCTGCTCTAAATAATCGCCCCAGAAAGACACTGGGATGGTATACGCCCAGTGATGTTATGGCTGGTTTTTATACTGTTGCACTTGCCGCTTGAATCCGCCTATTTTTAAATAAAGCTTTCTTTGATTTAGTGCTTTTTATTTAATAAATTAATTTTAAAAACAACTTAGGCTAATTGATAAACACTATCTGGAAAGATTAAAAGAAAATATTTTTTAATTTCTGCTAATTCATTTAAGGCAGGTTCCCTTTCAAGCAGTTGAAATGTCCAAATAAGTACAGCCTGATGATTATCATAGCAAGTATTTACTCCAAGAAAATTAGCCATTCCATAACTTCTATTGATGTTCATTTCTTTAATTAATTGATTTCCTAAGTCACGAGCTTGCTGGCTGATCAATAACTCATTTGGTAACACGGCGGTCATCTCCACAAAATAATCTAATGCAGGTTCAATCCTTATATTTAAAAAGTTATAATTTAGTTGAAATGGATAAAATATACTTTCTATAAGTTGTAATAACCTGCTGTAGGTTAATTTTAGCAAAGTATTACTCAGTCAACAACTTCAAATAACCCACAGCAAGTTATTTTTTGTAAATTAATTTAAATATGATTACTTGTAAGTTATCTAGCCTCATGGGCGATAGAAAAATTTTAAAATTAAGTGAAGTGGTGCATGCAACAGGTATCAATCGCAACACGCTCACAAGTATGTATTATGACCGTGCTGTACGTATTGAATTACCAGTCGCCGATAAGTTGTGTAAGTACTTTAACTGTACGATGAATGATTTGTTTGAGTTTAAGGAAGAAGTTGAAGAAAAATATTAACTTAATACTTCGTTTGATAAGTTTTTCGAAGAAAAAGACTAGCCAATACTTAGTTTGATAAGTTTTTCTCTGCAGATCTAATATTGAATTTTATAAAATATCATTACAAACAGATACTAATTTCATTACTTCTAAAATGAAATCAAGAGGTGGTCCCACATGTTTGAACAACTAAAAGCTTATTTATAAGTGATACTCTGCTCTAGTTAAGCTACCTTATTTTGTTGTGGTAGCTGGTCATAGTAAAACTCATCTGGAGTCATTTTGTCCAGACTCGAATGAGGTCGTTTCAAATTATAAAATTCAAAATATGCGTTTAATTGCTTCTTCGCATCCAAAACATTGCTGTAGGCTTTGAGATACACCTCTTCATATTTAACGCTCCGCCATAATCGTTCAACCATCACATTATCAACCCATCGACCTTTACCATCCATGCTGATTTGGATGTCATTTGATTTCAATACATCAATAAATGCATCACTGGTAAACTGACTGCCTTGGTCTGTATTAAATATTTCAGGTCGACCATATTTTTCAATAGCTTCATTTAATGTTTCTATGCAAAATGTAACCTCCATACTAATCGATACTCTATGCGCAAGTACCTTGCGGCTATGCCAATCAATCACAGCACATAAATAAACAAAGCCTTTTGCCATAGGGATATACGTTATATCCGTAGACCACACTTGATTACTGCGCTGAATAGCCAATCCTTTGAGCAGATATGGATATTTGCGGTGAGCTTGATTAGCCTGGCTTAAATTTGGTTTGCAATATAACGCATTAATGCCCATTTTCTTCATTAAAGTACGTGTATGACGTCGTCCTATATGATGTCCTTGACGATTCAACAAATCACGCATCATACGGCTACCTGCAAAAGGGTATTGCATATGTAATTCATCAATACAGCGCATCAGCTTCAGATCTGATGCACTCACAGGTTTTGGGCGATAGTAATAACAACCACGGGAGACTTTCAGCAGCTGAGCTTGCTTAGATACTGAAATCTGAAGTGAGTCATCGATTAACTTTTGTGGTTGAAGCGGCCCAGTTTCTTCAACACACCTTCTAAAAAATCAATTTCTAATGCCTGCTCACCGATTTTTGCATGTAGTTTTTTTAGATCGATGGGTGGTTCTGTTGGAGCTTTTGATTGATCGAAAGCTTGCGAGGAAGCTGAAATCAGTTGATTTTTCCAGTCGATAATTTGGTTTTGATGAACATCAAATTCAGCACTCAATTCAGCAAGTGTTTTTTCTGCTTTAATCGCAGCAAGTGCTACCTTAGCTTTAAAATCATTTGAATGATTTCTTCTTGGTCTACGTGCCATAAAATACTCCATATATTGATGTTTATAACATCATTTGGGGAGCAAAATATCACTTATAAGTGTTGTTCAAATTTCCTGATCCACCTCTAGATTGTAGCAGAATTACTATTTATTAAAAGTATAAGCGATATTAATTTAATAGTTTTGATTTAATCCAGCGTAATAATTTTTAGGATAAAGTAAAAATAAAAATAATTGATTTCAATCTGAATCAATTCAGATTGAAATCGTGCATGATTAATTTTGCTCTAAAAAAATAATGATTAAAATTTATAAAGTAAAGTAGATGAATGTATTTTCACGACATTGTAGGGATATTTATTAACTGGCCCTTTAACGGAGATGAAATTTTGTGACTGAGTATATTCTTGAATTGATTTAAGCAAACTCATTGCTTCTCGAGATAAGGGGGATATGGTTTTCTTTTTCCGCCTTCATCTGCTCTTTAGAAATAACCGAGATATTATGCTTAGGTGGAAATTACCCTTTAGATCCTGAAAAAATTGGATTTCCAAACTTAATTAGATCTTAAGAACTTAAATTTATCCTGAGAGAAAATATTTTTGAGGGTAGATCAGTGAGTCAACAAGTGAGTGTATTACGAAATAATAAAATATTTCTCAGTATTTGCACATTGGTCTTGGTAATTTTAGGAGTTTGGTGGGCGAGCAGTTCACTATTTAATAAAAATAAAGCGGAAAAATCAAAGCCACAAAATGTAACCGCCAATGAAACAGAAACCATAGATGTCTCTGGTAATCAGATTTTAATTTCGCCCACACAGATTCAACAGGCAGGTATTCAATTACAAACTTTAGGACAAGCGACAAGTGATGTACAACTTGCACTGACTTTGCAGGGGCAAGCGCAGTGGTCACCTCAAAGTAAAGTGGTCTTAACCAGCCCGATAGCGGGGATAGTTCAACAGGTACTGGTGCAACCTTTAGCCGAAGTGGGTCTCCATAATCCTGTACTGGCCATTCATAGCCCTGATTTAATTCAGATTCAAAATGAAATTTTACAAATTCGTGCACAACTGCAATTGGCCAGCCAAAATTTGGCACGTGAACGCAGTTTATATGCTGAAGGGATTATTGCTGAAAAACGTGTACAGGAAGCCCAGAATGTAGTGCAACGACTGAATATTGATTTGAGTGCCAAGCAACGCATGTTGCAGTTTATGGGAGGAAGTAGCAGTCAGGGACTGAATTCCGTAGTGTATGTTAAAAGTCCCGCCAAAGGCAGTGTAGAAAGTTTACAGGTATCTGCAGGTCAATATGTAGAAACCGGCGCAGTACTGGGTCAGTTGGTGAATAGTGATCTACCTTTGCAATTAATGTTGCAAGCCCCTTTAGCGGATAGCAAATATATCCAGATTGGCGATCTGGTTAAAGTTGAGGGGTGTGAAATTACTGGGCAGGTACAAAAAATTGCACCAGCACTTTCAGACAATACGCAATCTCAAAATGTTTTAGTTCAGATGAATGCCAAGGATAACTGTTTAAAAGTACAACAGTTTATTAAAGCGAATATTCAAAGCCATAACCCGACAACAGAAACTGCATGGGTAATACCAAGTACTGCCTTGACTTTAAAAGATAACAAGCACTTCATTTTTATCAAAAATCAAAATGGTTTCTTTGCAATGCCGGTGGAATTGGTGGGTGCGAACCAGCAGCAAAGTCATGTGATTGGAAACACATTAAAACCTGGAATTCAAGTTGCTGTGAATGGTGTCGAACGTCTAAAAGCCGTTTGGTCAGGTTTCGGTGCAGAGCAGGCACCACCTGCCAGTAGTAGCACTGCGATGAAATGAGGTTAGGCACATGTTAAAACGTATTATTGCATTTTCACTGAGTCAACGAATCCTAATGCTGTTATTGGGTGTGGCAATCAGTGTTGCAGGTTATTTGGCATTTACAAAATTGCCGATTGATGCCTTTCCCGATGTATCAAGTACACAGGTTCAAATTGTGATGAAATCTCCTGGCATGACGCCAGAAGAGGTGGAAAGCCGTATTGTGGTACCGATAGAACAGGAAATGTTGGGAATTCCTCATCAGACTGTATTACGTTCACAATCTAAATATGCCATTGCAATCATTACCCTGGATTTTGCAGAAGGGACAGATCCTTATTGGGCCCGACAACAGGTCAATGAGCGTTTGACTGGAGTCATGTCAGCTTTGCCTGGCAATGCCTCTGGTGGGATTGCGCCTATGACGACGCCATTAGGTGAATCTTTTATGTTCACTTTACATGGCCCTATGAGTGATATGGAAAAACGAACCTTGCTCGATCGGGTCGTCCGTCCACAGCTCAGAAAAATTGAAGGGGTAGCGGATGTCAATGTCCTGGGTGGTTTGGCACGTACTTTTGAAGTGACACCCAACCTGGATGCTCTGGCATCAAGAGGTCTATCTCTTGATCAGTTAAAACAAGCAATTGAATTAAATAATGCAAGTGACGGTGCCGGTCGTCTGAATGAAAATGGAGAATCATTACTGATTCGTAGCGATAGTCGTGTCACCAATTTACAAGAGCTGGGTGAGATTATTGTTTCCAATCATCAAGGGACACTGGTGCAAGTGAAGGACATTGCCGATGTCCATACCGGTGCCCTTACCCGTTACGGGGCAGTGACCGAAAATGGTCAGGGTGAAGCTGTTCAAGGGATTGTCCTTACTTTAAAAGGCGCCAATGCACGTCAGGTTGTGCAAAGTGTGCGTGAACATTTGCAGGACATTGAGAAAAACTTACCCCCGGGCGTTACGATCAAGCCTTTTTATGACCGTGGTGAACTGGTGAATCGTGCCATTCATACCGTGAGTAAAACCTTGATCGAGGCGATTGTACTGGTCCTGATTTTATTGCTGTTGTTTTTAGGCAATTTAAGAGCCGCTTTGGTTGTTGCCGCGATTTTACCTTTATCTGCGTTGAGTACCTTCTTAATGATGCGTCAGTTTGGATTAAGTGCCAACCTGATGTCATTGGGTGGCTTAACCATTGCTATTGGTTTGCTGGTCGATGCGGCTGTTGTGGTGGTGGAAAATATCGAAATGCAACTGGCAGATGCACACGAGTCCAAACACCGTTTGTTTTTACCGTCGCTGAACGTCATTTATCGCGCGGTTTGTGAGGTGGCGGTGCCGGTGACCGCAGGAATGATCATTATTATGCTGGTCTTCATTCCGTTGATGACGTTGCAGGGGCTGGAAGGGAAGCTTTTCTCTCCGGTGGCGCTGACCATTGTCTTTGCACTGTCGAGCTCACTGATTTTTTCATTAACAATTATTCCGGTGCTGTGTTCTTATTTCTTGAAATCTCAAGCACATCACACGCCATATATTGTTGCTAAGCTGGAACAGGCATATAGCAAGGTATTAAATGCAAGTTTAGCTCATCCGAAACGTGTTTATGCTTTGGCCGGAGGCGCTTTGGTGGTTGCTGCACTTATTTTCCCACTCATTGGTAAGTCTTTTATGCCAACCATGGATGAAGGTGACACCATATTGCAGCTGGAAAAAATGCCATCGATCAGTCTGCAAAATTCAATTGCACTTGATCTGGACATTCAAAGAAGAATTCTAAAACAAGTTCCAGAAGTGGCCCGCATTGTGGCAAGAACAGGCTCGGATGAACTGGGCCTGGACCCCATGGGCTTAAATGAAACCGATAGCTTTGTCATTTTGAAACCGCAAGATCAGTGGCAGGGACAAAGTAAGGAGCAGATTTTAGCCAAAGTTCGCCATGTATTGACTGACGTTCCTGGAGTCAATCTGACCTTTAGTCAGCCGATTGAAATGCGGACCTCAGAAATGTTATCAGGTGTACGTGGAGATTTAGCAGTCAAAATTTTTGGTACCGATTTAGACCAGCTAAATCAGCTGTCTAAGCAAATTTCTACCGTTCTACAAGGGATCAAAGGCAGTGAAGATGTCATGACGTTGGAAAATTCCGGGGTGCAATATCAGGAATTACGTATTCGTCGTGATATGGCTGTTCGCAATCAGCTAGATAGTCAAAGCATACAGGCACAACTCAAAATGCTCATCGAAGGGCAGCAAATTAGTTCGATTATTGAACAGGGTCGACCGGTTCCGTTGATGATCAAAGGTGATCCGCGTCTGGGGCAATCCAGTTTTGCCCTTGCAAATATGAATTTACCTGTTGAAAACTCAGCGGCTGTACCATTGTCCTCTTTAGCAGAAATGGTCAAGACTGAAGGTGTCGTTAAAATTGACCGGGAAAATGCTTCAAGAATGTCCGTTGTCCGTGCCAATGTGCGTGACCGCGACCTGGTCGGTTTTGTCGAGGAAGCAAAACAGCAGGTTGCCCAGAGAGTTAAATTACCGGCAGGATATTCATTGAAATGGGGTGGCCAGTTTGAAAATCAACAACGTGCAGCAGCGCGTCTGATGCTGGTTGTCCCTGCAGCGTTGACCATGATTTTTTTCCTGCTCTTTACAACTTTAGGTTCTGTTCGTCAGGCAGTACTGGTTTTTGTGAATATTCCCTTTGCTTTAATTGGTGGAGTCGTGGCCTTAGCCATTACCGGTGAATATTTATCGGTGCCTGCTTCGGTCGGATTTATTGCATTAATGGGGATTGCTGTACTGAATGGTTTGGTGATGATCGGTTATTTTAACCAGCTCATTTCACGCGGCATTGCAATTGAAGAGGTGGTTCGTGAGGGAGCTATGCGACGTTTACGTCCAGTGATGATGACTGCAAGTATCGCGGCTTTGGGTTTAATTCCCTTGCTCTTTACCACTGGGCCAGGTGCTGAAATTCAGCGTCCATTAGCGATCGTGGTAATTGGCGGGTTAATTTCCTGCACCTTACTGACGCTGATTTTACTTCCTAACTTGTTTAAACAATTTGGTTTAGTGCGAGATATTCATGTCTGAAATGTGCCAACTCTCTATCAACATCTCCAGTGATATTGCGGAAGAATTAATGAGCCATTTATGGCTCATTCCCGAGATTGTGACAGGATGTACCTGTATCCCGGCACAAGGTTTCGGCAGCCACCAACATTATCGCAACATTCAAGAAAAAATTCGGGGTGCAACTGAGCGTAATTTGATTCTGTTGATTTTACCCCTCGCAACTGTGCCTTTAATTTTAGCCCATATCCAAAAGAAATTTAAATCAAGTGACTGTTTCTATTGGGTATTACCAACCATAGCATCGGGTTATGCTGGTCAAGGAAAGGTGAACGAATGAAACCAGAGATAGCTACTCAACCCCGTTTGCTGGGTAAAGCCTTATGTTTAATAGGCTTGGGCTGTTGTGTGATGATGGCTTCTGTCGTCTCCGCGGAACCCGCTTTGGATCAGGTCTTGCCACCACTCGATGCGATCAAGCAGAGCTTGTCACAGCATCCAACTGTTCGGTCGGCAGTCTCGGATCAGGACTATGCCAATTTTGCAGGACAAGGGCTAAAACTGGGCCATCCCTGGACCGTACGTGCGGGGATGCAGCTTCGTAACACCGATGCCCAGGATGGTCAAACAAAGTCCAATAGTTATGAGCCGAACTTTGGTGTTGAAAAGCAGATTCGTTTGCCTGGCAAATACCGGCTGGATCAGGATTTGGCGCAACGAGGGATGAGTATTGCAGAATTAAAATATGAAGATGCCAAACATGAAGTTGCCAAAACCTTGCTGAATCAGTGGTTTGCCTATATGCGTAGTGCTTTGCAATTGACACGCTTAGAGGAACAGCAGGCAAGAATACAACACTATATGCAAATGACCCAGCAGCGTATCCGTGCTGGAGATGCCCCACGACTGGAACTGATGCTGCTCAGCAATGAATCTCGGCAAATCGAAGAACAATATATGCAGGCTAAAACAGCTTACTACCAAGCACAGCAGCTATTGTCACGTGATTATCAGGGGAAAATTCCAGAACACTGGAGCAGTGATGTCATCAAAATTCGCCCACTCGAATATACACAGACTGAATGGATACAGCAGGTTTTGTCTGCTAACCATGAGCTTGAGTTGGCCAAAACGCAGGCAGCACAGCAAGATGCGTTAGTCAAAAGAGAGAAACTCAATCGGGTAGCTAATCCTACGGTCGGAGTGGGCTATAGTCGTGAGCAGTCAGGCATTGAAAATTTGATGAGTGTGAGCGTTTCAATTCCACTCGCCAGTCGGCAAGTGCGGATAGCTTCTGGTATGGCCATGGCGGAAGCTCAAAAGGCCAATTTTGAGATCGGACGAGTAGAAAACCGTTTGCGTCAGGAAACGCAATACTGGTTCACGCAGATGGAGTCGGCAACTGTACGGAGTGAGCAGGCTCAACAGAATTTGGCACAGTTACAGCAACAACATGGATTGATGCAAAAAGCATATAAGCTCGGTGAATTGAGTTTAAATGAACTGTTACTCCATTCGCAGCAACTGGTTGATGCGCGTGGTCGAATTGATCAAGCCAAAATTGATTATGCAGAAAGCTTGAGTTTGCTATTGCTGAATTCACATCAACTATGGCCTTTACATGAGGATCATCAGGCAGAGTAAAATATAGTAGAGTGCTGATACATCAATGCCCTGTGTGGTCATTATTCGGCTGGTATTCTGTCTTTTTGGGGCCAGAGTATAGCTGATTACTTAATTGAGCAGCACGGTAAAAGCTTGATAAAATAGTATTTTACGAAAATATTTCGGTGCTATGTCTTTCAGAATTCAGCTATAGCTGTCGTTTTCACGGAAATAAAATTTAGGCTTGCAAGAAGTAGAATGAGAGGGGGAGCTCAGACGTGAGAATATTGTTAGTTGAAGACGATGTCTTACTGGCTAAGGCGACAGCACGGGGCTTAGACCAAGCGAATTTTGTTGTTGATATCGCCACCACAGCAGAACAAGCCTATCATTTTTTGGCGAGTTATGATTATCAGTTTATTTTGCTTGATTTAGGTTTGCCAGACAGGAATGGATTGGAAATTTTAAAGTCACTGCGTCGTAAAAAGAATAAAGTAGGCGTTATTATTTTGACTGCTCAGGATAAAACTCAGGAGCGAATTTCCGGTTTAGATGCTGGGGCAGATGATTTTGTAGTTAAACCCTATGATTTGTATGAAGTTATTGCACGGATTCAAGCAGTATTACGCCGTATTTCAGGAGAAGTGAGTGATTTGATTCAGATTGGCAATATTGCGGTTAATAAAGCGACTAAACAGGTACTGAGAGATCACACTGAAGTTGAATTAACCCCGAAAGAGTTTCACTTGCTAGAACTATTTATCCTTAACCGTGGCCGGATCATTTCACGGGAGAGTATAGAAAACTCATTTTATGCCTATGATGCAGATGTGAGCAGTAATGTGATACAGGTTTATATTCATAATTTACGGCGTAAGCTGGGAAAAAATATCGTGCGCACTGTACAAAGCTTTGGATATATTATGGATGAAAATTATTAATGGCCAATTTCATTCGCAGTTATTCACTGACCAGACGTCTATCATTTATTTTAATGGTCATCACCGCCAGTGTCTGGGTGGGTAGTTTAGGTTGTATTTACTGGGGAATGCAGCGTACCGCGAACAATATTTTTGATAAATCACTGGCTGAAACAGCCCATGCTTTACTTTCGACTACTTCAAGTTCACTGGCGGGGCAAATCCCGGATCATACGGTCATCGAGAAAGCTCAAGGGGAGCATTATAATCAGATTATTTTCCAGATCTGGCATCGTAATGGCAAGTTGATTTATCGTTCGGTTGGCGTTGGCACACATCCGTTTGTCCAGCAAGCCAACTTTGGCTGGATTAATATTCACAATCAAACCTATCGCAGTTATTCGGTTTGGGACAGCACCCACACTATACAAGTACAAATTGCACAGGTCTGGACTATCCGTCAGGATATCCAGAGAGATATGCTGTTATTTTTAATAGGGGTTTCAGCATTTTTTTTACCATTATTGTCTTGGCTGATTTTGCAGACCGTACGTAGCAATTTGTCCACTGTATTCAGTATCAGTCAAAATCTGGAAAAGCAGTCGATTGAACATTTAAAACCCATCAACCCTGTCGTGCCCAAAGAAATCGAACCTTTGGTGAAGTCATTAAATACATTATTGAGTGAAGTTGCAGAAAGCATGCAACGTGAAAAACGTTTTACCTCAAATGCAGCCCATGAGTTACGTACACCTTTGGCGGCGATCCGTCTGCATGCACAAGTTTTGCAGAGTGCACGTTCGACTGAGGAGGCACGAGAAGCAGCTGAGGACATCATGATTGGCATTGATAAAACCTCGCGAATGATTACACAGTTACTAACCTTAGCCCGGATTGAACCCAATGCTCATCAAATTCAAGGCTCGGTCGATCTCGTTAATGTGATTCAAAGTACTCTTTCGATGATGGATTTTCAGCTTTGTCAAAAAAAAGTTGACTTACAGTTACAACTGGAGTCAGCTCTAGTTATGGCTCAACCTGAGCAATTGGAAATTATGCTCCGTAATCTTTTAGAGAATGCCATCATCTATCGTAGTTATGAACGCCCGTGTGTCATAAAAATCAGTTGTGGCTGTGTTAAAAATTATAGCTTTGTGCAGATTGAGGATAATGGAATTGGTTTGGATGAAGCACAAATACCTCTGATTTTCCAAAGATTCTATAGGGTGAATCAGAACAGTGTCATTATTGGCAGTGGTCTCGGCTTATCGATTGTTAAGCAAATTGTCGATTTATATCACGGAAAAGTTGAGTTACATCGGACAAATGCTATTGGTGGTCTTATGGTTAGGATTGAATTTAACCAGCAGAACTAAATAATGGCGCTATTTACTGGGCTGAGAAGTAGTTTTCAAAATTGAAGATTGGGGTGCCATAACTACTTATGGCTATATAGCGACAGAGGTAAAAAAGCCTACTGTCCTACACTCATATATTGCAGCATAAGTCTGATAAAAGCAGTAATATAACTTATGCCACTTAAAGTGAGGGTGATATTAGAGTCTGTAACTCATTTTGTGTAAGTCCGATTTTTTATAAATGATCATTTAATCAACCATCGAAATGAATAGTAAATCAATTCATTGCTTAAAGTCATGAGTAGTAATGCCACATAAGATTGGCAATGTCTATTTCTTAGCAGGATTTAATGTTGCGAAGTAAATTACTTCTTTCTTCATAGAATCATCGGAAGAAAAGATTTTTCTTTTCTTGATTGACGGATCACACTATTCAATGACTCATTTGTATAAATTGTATGATGTACTTTAGCAGGATAGCTAATGTCTCCTCTGATACAATGGTTGTCCCTGAAGGTAGTATATGTCAACAAATTCACCAATCTTTACATAATGTAAAAGTCTTTTGGAAGCAGAATAAGGGTTCATCAGATACTTAAAATGGCACTGTTGCAAATAACCACGAATGGTAAGCTGAAGACTGTTTTAGCTAAAGGTGCAGCATATGAATCCTTTCCATGGTCGGCATTTTCAGGGCGAAATCATTCTTTGGGCTGTGCGCTGGTATTGTAAATATGGCATTAGCTATCGTGAACTGCAGGAAATGCTGGCCGAACGGGGTGTGAATGTTGATCACACGACTATTTACCGTTGGGTTCAACGTTATGCTCCTGAAATAGAAAAACGTTTACGCTGGTATTGGCGTAATCCTACAGATCTGAGCTCGTGGCATATTGATGAAACCTATGTAAAAGTGAATGGACGATGGTCTTATCTGTATCGTGCAGTCGATCAACGTGGCGATACCATTGATTTTTATCTTTCTTCTAGACGTAATACCAAATCAGCATATTGTTTTCTTGGAAAAATTTTAAATAATGTGAAGAAGTGGCAAATTCCACAAGTGATCAACACGGATAAAGCACCCACATATGGACGTGCTTTATCACGGTTAAAACGGGAAGGTAAATGTCCACCAGACCTTGAGCACAGGCAGATTAAGTATAAAAATAACGTGATTGAATGTGATCATGGCAAGCTAAAGCGGATCATCAGGGCCACATTAGGATTCAAATCTATGAAGACGGCTTATGCCACAATTAAAGGTATTGAAGTCATGCGTGCACTACGTAAAGGACAAGCATCGTCATTTTATTATGGTCAGCCTCAGGGTGAAGTGTGTCTAATCAACAGGGTTTTCGGTCTCTAAGTACTTTTTAAAGGGAACATCATCGACTCAAATCTCTATTTGCAACAGTGCCTTTTTCATGGATTTATCACGTTCTAAGGTTTTCATAATCTCAACTAAATATAGTCGCTAATTTAAATTGAGTTACTCACCGGCTTTTAAATAGCGGTGATATGTGCTGAATTAGCAGGAGACTTTCACTTGGGATATGCTAGGCAGCTAACCGATAAAAGTTCTCTGCTATTTGATTTGGCGTTTTAAAATCCAAACTCTTTTGAATTCTTCGCTGATTATAAAATAACACAATGTATTTTGTAATATCTGCTTTAGCTTCATCTCTGGTTTTATAGTTGCAATGATGCACTAATTCATTCTTGAGTATGCCCCAGAAACTTTCAATCGGTGCATTATCGTAACAGTCCCCACGTTTGCTCATTGAACCTTGAAAATCACATTTTTCCAGTATCTTTCGATATTCATGGCTGCAATATTGGCTGCCTCTGTCCGAATGAATAATTAAGCCTTTCGTTGGTTTTTGATTACGAATCGCCATAGTCAGTGCATTGCAAACAAGTTGTGCGGTCATACGCTCATTTAAGCTATAGCCAACCACTTGTTTCGTGTACAGGTCTTTTACTGCTGCCAAGTATAACCAACCTTCAGCAGTCCAAATGTATGTAATATCGCTTGACCATGCAAGATTGGGCTTAGTCATTGAAAACTGTTGCTCTAGTAAATTTGCGTAGATCGCTCGATTATGATCACTCTTCGTAGTTCTTTTGAAACGCTTATGACGCTTACAATACAGCTGGTTGAGCTTTTTTATTTGACGTACAGCATACGTACTGATTTTGATACCTTGCGCTTGTAAATGCTTAGTTAATCGAATATAGCCATAGCTTTGTTTAGTTTCCTCATGAGCTATTTTGACCAAAATTGTCTGTTGATTTCGCTGAACCAATCTTTTATTCATGCCTCGTTTTAGCCAATCATAAAATCGTGACACTGAAACGTGAAGTAATCTAGCCATAAAGCTAATCGGGAATAAATGTCTTTGCTGTTTCATATAGGCTAGGACTTACGCACTATTATTTATAGATTCTCTGTGGTAGCAGATGATTTTTATCGAGAATAAAGTCATCAATGAAGTTTTTGATAACTGGTCTAAATAATTTCTTCTGCCAACGATATACATTTTCAAAGATCCGCTCAAACTGGTTCTTTTGTATCTCGACGTAGGCCATCAAGGCTGAAAAAATATGATTCAAAATCAGTTTAGATCGTCTTACTTGAAACTTTTCAATATGACAAACCTGTTTAATCACCCGGTGATATTGCTCTATTTTCCAATGACTTGAATGTAATTCATGAAAACCCTCAAAGGACAATAAATCATCTTCATCTTGATGCACAATATAAAACCTCTGCTGTTCTTTTAACTGAGTCTTAAATAATTGTACAAAGCCAAAATCTTTGAGCCAGACCACTTGACCCTGATGGAAATTTGGCAATAAACGCAGTTGAAACCATTGTCCTTTTTCTGGGGAAACCTTACGGTTACAGTCGATACCAAACATAAATCGAATACCATATTTTCTTATGGTTTTTAGATTTCCAGTCGATGAATACCAACTATCACCTGTAATAAATTGAATCTTTGCACCCCAACTGAGTACTTCACTTAACATATCCATAAAGTAATCATTCTTGGTTTTACTTTCAGATTTGTCATAAATTCGGAAATTAATTGGAATATTTTGACCATTCTGATCTGTCGCATACAAGGTAATGAGATTAATACCCTTGACGGATCGGTGGTGTTTGCCTGACCAAAAATAGCTAACCAAGTCCATATGTTGACTATAGGGTTTATCTAAAACAGTATCATCAATACTGACTATAAGTTTATTATTATCAATATGTTGAATTGCTTCTTGATATAGGTCGTGAGGTGTGTAGTCTTCACGTTCTAGAAAGCGATTTACACTATCATGCGAGATGTTATAAGTCTCGGCAAGTTGTGTGCAGCTAATAGAGTTCGGTTCTGTCATGAGAAAGCCCATATAAATGGGTAATGTACAAGTTGCTGTAGAAGCATGTTTAATTCGTCTGATCACAGATACTTTATAAAGTATTTTAATACTTTTTTGAATCCGTCAATGCGTAAGTCCTATAGGCGTACCTTACTGACTTTCTTTCGCAAAGTACGCTGCTGCCTTTTTTAGAAATTCACGTTCCATTTCAGCTGTTTTGAGCTGTTGTTTGAGCTTTTTATTTTCTTCGAGTAAGGCATTTAGATCAGGTGAATATTGTTTAGTGCCTGCTAAGGTGCCAGTCTTTGCTTTATTATTCCAATTTGAAAGAGTTTGCATTGAAATGCCAAGTTGTCTGGCTGTTTCCGATACATTGCCTTGATTGGCTTCAATCAATTTTATTGCTTCAACTTTAAATTCTGCGGTGTAAGTCTTCTGTTTCTTGCTCATGGTAAACTCCTGATGAGTGTCTATAGTTTACCAAGTTAAAACCTCCTGTTTTCTCAGCACACATCATTCATCTAATGAGTGAATTCCAAGTAATATTAGATAAAGTTTTTGGCGAAGCTAGGTGTGTGAATCAAATTTTACTAAAAACCCATAATTCTTCATTTAAAGCATCAAAAGGCTTTACTAAAACAGCTCATGAGGTAATCCTTTTTTATACCAAAACAGATAACTTTATTTGGAATGATCTGATCCAGACAATCACAGATGATAATTTAGCTAAAAAGTTTCCTCATGTGGATGCACTGGGGCAATTTAGACTCATGCCTTTACATGTTCCTGGTGTGCGAAAACATGGTGAAACTGGTAGGCAATGGAGGGATATGAATCCACCCGAAGGTAAGCACTGGCGTTTTTCTCCAGAAAAAATGGATGAACTTGATCAACAGGGTCTTATTCATTGGTCCAGAACAGGCAATCCACGTTTAAAAGATTATGTTAAAAGTGATACCGGTGTTAGATATACAGACTATTGGGACTTAGCATCAGCAAAAAACTCAACATACCAAATTAAAAATCTGCAAAAAGCCTATGAGGTTATTATTAAATCCAGTACCAATGAAGATTCCCTAATATTGGATGCTTGCAGCTTTGATAGCGTCTGCTTGAATGCGGCAAATAACTTAAATAGAAAATGGATTGCAGTAACACCTAATATAGAGTCCTTTTTATTTACATTGCGTTATTTGGACAAAGACTTTTGCTCGAAAAATTTGGCAAGGGCTATTACAACTCCAGAATTTATCTCTAATGAGTTCGCTAATCCTAGCCCTGTGTATAAGGTACAAAATAAAAAATTCAAACATTTAAGTCTTTTAAATAACCTTAGAGTCATCTTAAGTGATTAAATTTGTAGGAAAAAACTTTGAGCTCTGAACGGCTCGGAGTAGGTCATTAAAAATCTTGGGACAGCTCAGTAATATTTTACTCACGGTTGCACTGCTTTTTATTGCTTGGGTGTGGTTGCTGCATTTTCCTTGGTCATGGGTATTGAAAACAACGATTGTGATGGAGATATTGGCTGTAACTTTTGTAGTGTTGTGCGAATATTCAGGTCGTGAGGTCGATGGAGCAAGTGGCTGGATTACCTTTGTTTATTTGATTTTACACGCCTATGCAGCAGTGATTTTAGGTGTAATGTGATTATTGGTTTGGTTGTGGCAGTATGTGATTGCTTAAATGTTCTGAATGAATCCTGTCTGTATTAAGCAGCACCCCATAAATTAGTTACATATTGGTTTTATTTTAGTTCTTAATTAGTTTCAAATAAGTTGCAATAAACAACTATCCAATCAGATGATACTGAGATAAAAAATGCCCATAAGCACAAATGTATTCATGGGCATATCATGCTTATTGGCATTACATCATTTATGAATGACGAGAGTTGGCATCATCATAGACAGCATTGTTTTCGCGTCTGCCTAAAGCAATTACCAATACAATAATCTCATCATCAATGACTTCGTAAACTAAACGATAGCCAATACTGCGAAGTTTGATCTTGTAGCGGTTAGGATGTCCTGACAGCTTGTTTTTGGGAATACGAGGATTCTCCAAAACCTTGATCAACTTCTTCTTCAATGGTTGCTTAATGCTTGGATTCAGCTTGTTCCATTCTGCTAATGCTTCTTCTAAAAAGTCTAACTTATAGGTCATCAATATTTACTCGAACGCGTTTCTGATTCGCACGAGCATCTGCAATCTTATTCAGTTCCAAGTCTTCTAGTTGCTCCATCATCGTTTCATATAGATCAGCAGGAACACAGTAAAACGCTGGTGTATTACGATTGAGGATTGCTACAGGTTCACCTTTTCCTGCGAGCACTGTATCCATCGGACTCTTTTTGAGTTCAGTAATACTTGCAGTCATTCGCGCATGGATTAATTGAGTCATGGTTAAGTCTCTATAGAATAGTGTTTGGCGTCTGGGTGAATTACTACAAGTAATGCAGGAACAATAGCACACTTAAAAGCATGATTAAATGTACTTTTAAAAACTCTTACAAGAAACATAAATGAATACTAAAAGAGCAATAAATCTTTGAATGTGTAGTTGATTCGGCTAAAGGCAACTGCCTAGATAATGCTGCAATGGAGAGCTTCTTTGGAATACTAAAATCAGAGTGTTGCTATGGTGAGGAATTTAAATCAGTTGATGAGTTGGAGCGAAAGGTGACATGTTTATAGAGAATCTTAAATAACTAATTTCAAAATCATGCGATAACTCACCATCAAAAAAGCCCATTTTTAAAATGGGCTTTCTGAAAATCGCATATGCGATAACTTACAAATGAGTATAACTTTCAGTGGCTTGAAAGGATCTAAAAATCGCCTATACGATAACTCAAAAACCGCATTCGCGGTGACTCACCCGCATTCGCGGTGACGCACTGAGATTATATTTCTACAAACCGCATTCGCGGTGACTCACAGCCAATCCTTTTATTTCTCTATTTGGTCGTTTCTACAAACCGCATTCGCGGTGACTCACAACAATTTTAAAGTCCGGTCCAGCGGTTGCATTCTACAAACCGCATTCGCGGTGACTCACAACAATATTAAGAATATATGCTGTGATTAATTAATAATTTACAGTTTTTTATGCAAAAAATCAAAAAAAATTTAATGAACTAAAATTAAATATATTCAATAACTTGAATCATGAATTAAAAATTTAGGTGATTTTATAGAACTTTACTCGAAACTTACAAAGAAATTCTTATAAGAAATTTTATGTGAATTTAGAGTATACCCTAAAGTGACAATCTGAAAGTTCGTAAAATAATGTACCATTTAAATGATTTTTAATCATAAGTAACATGTAACTTTGGCATTAAAGATTTATAATTTACGAAATTGTTCATTTTTATCCAATTGGGGCATGAAAGAGTGAAAGGTCAAAAAGTAGGGTATGTCCGGGTGAGTTCAGTCGAGCAAAATACTGGACGTCAACTTGAGGGAATTGAAGTCGACCGGATTTTTGTTGACCGTGCTTCGGGCAAAAATACCGACCGACCGAAATTTCAAGAAATGTTGAGCTATGTCCGGGAAGGGGACAGGGTGATTGTACATTCCATGGATCGTTTTGCGCGAAGCCTAAAAGATTTGGTCACTGAAGTAGATAAACTGGTCAAACGAGGGATCGCCATCCAGTTTGTAAAAGAAAATATTACTTTCACTGCCCAATCTACCCCGATGGATAATTTGATGCTGCAACTGATGGGGGCTTTTGCACAGTTCGAACGTGAGATCATTCTGGAACGGCAAAAGGAAGGAATAAAACTCGCCTCTGCTCAAGGGAAGTACAAAGGCCGGGTACATAAATTAAAGCCGGATCAGGCTGAAACCTTACGGCAAGCATGGAAGGAAGGGAAGTACTCTTCAAAAATGGCATTAGGCCAGGCATTTGGAATTAGTCGTCAGGCGGTATACCGCTATTTAAAAGCCGGTGAGTAACTCAATTTAAATTAGCGACTATATTTAGTTGAGATTATGAAAACCTTAGAACGTGATAAATCCATGAAAAAGGCACTGTTGCAAATAGAGATTTGAGTCGATGATGTTCCCTTTAAAAAGTACTTAGAGACCGAAAACCCTGTTGATTAGACACACTTCACCCTGAGGCTGACCATAATAAAATGACGATGCTTGTCCTTTACGTAGTGCACGCATGACTTCAATACCTTTAATTGTGGCATAAGCCGTCTTCATAGATTTGAATCCTAATGTGGCCCTGATGATCCGCTTTAACTTACCATGATCACATTCAATGACATTATTTTTATACTTAATCTGCCTGTGCTCAATATCTACTGGACATTTTCCTTCTCGCTTTAATCGTGATAAAGCATGGCCATAGGTCGCTGCTTTATCTGTATTGATGACCCGTGGAATTTGCCATTTTTTCACCGTATTGAAGATCTTTCCTAGAAAACTATAGGCTGATTTACTGTTCCGTCTAGCGGAAAGGTAAAAGTCAATCGTATGACCACGTTGATCAACTGCACGATACAGGTAAGTCCATCGCCCCTTCACTTTGATATAAGTCTCATCCATATGCCATGAATGTAAATCTGTAGGATTACGCCAATACCAGCGTAAGCGTTTTTCCATTTCTGGAGCATAACGCTGAACCCAACGATAAATTGTGGTGTGGTCAACATTCACACCTCGTTCAGCGAGCATTTCTTGAAGTTCACGATAGCTGATGCCATATTTACAATACCAACGAACAGCCTAAAGAATGATTTCACCTTGAAAGTGCTGACCGTGGAAGGGATTCATATACTGAACCTTTAGCTAAAAGAGTATTTAGTTTACCATTGGTGGTTATTTGCAACAGTGCCCTTTTTATTCAATAATCATGTCCCCAACAGATCCTCATGTTTTATTCATAGTTCATACTTTCTGCTTTAAGTGCTGACCACAATTTTTTAACATATCATTTTTCGATTCAATTACTTGAGTTTTAATATCCAGTAAACTTAATAAGCTGGGGAAAAGATTGTCATGACTCAAGATTTGATCTGATTGAGTACTTAAACATGTCAATTGTTCTGTATTATTTAGCTGCCATGCCTCTGAAAACCACATCAGCATAGGGATATGCGTTTGTTGAGTCGGTGCCATAGAATAAGGTGCACCATGCAAATATAAACCATGTTCTCCAGTCGATTCCCCATGGTCAGATAAGTACCAGAAACCAGTTTGGTAGTCTGTATTTTGTTTTAAGGTCTGAATGATTTGACTTAATACATGGTCTGTATAAACAATCGAGTTATCATAACTATTGTGCAATTCAGTGGTACTGCATCCTTGAATGGCATTGCTATTACACATAGGTTGAAACGGTTGATAAGGTGCTTTGGAACGTTTGAAGTATGCCGGTCCATGGCTACCCATTTGGTGTAAAACAATCAAATGAGATACTGTGTCATTTTTTTTCAGATTCTTTAAATAATCTTGCAAACTATCCACCAGAATCTCATCAAAACATTCACCGCTAGCATCACACCATTTTTGCTTTAATGCCTGTGGAATTTGATATTGTTCGACTCGATCGCAAGTACCTTTACAGCCAGAATTATTATCAATCCATGTGACTTTATAGCCTGCACGTTGTGCAATATCCAGTAAGCCTTCACGGTGATTTGCTAATTTTTCATCATAGTCTTTCCGTATCATTCCTGAAAACATGCACGGAAGGGATACTGCGATTGCAGTACCGCAAGAACTGACTTGACTAAAGTTGATGATATTTAGTTTTGATAATTCTGGATTAGTATTTTTTGCATAGCCATTCAATGAAAAACTTTCAGCACGGGCAGTTTCTCCTACCACTAGAACCATCAATTTAGGAGATTTAAACGGTTGCGCTGGTTGTACGACATGAGCATCTTCACCATAGGCAATAAGAGGTAATTTTTCTTTCGGGCTTTTTTTCTTATAATAAGATAAAGTAGAGGCAATTGTATTTTGGGGCGAGATCATGCTTTTTAGATCACGATGTTCACGAAATATCGCTGCATAATCAACATAAAAGCAAAATAATAAACCACCGATGACGATTAAAGAAACTGAACTTGTTATAGCTTTTTTTAGTATTTGTTTCGGTAAAGACTCTTTCTCAATTTTTAATGTGGCTATTATAGCCAGGGGAAAAATAACAAAAATCAGCGTCCAGATCACCAGACGTATAGACCATAAATCTTTCGCTTCTCGTACGTCTGTTTGCAGTAAATTTTGTATTTGATCGGGGGTAATGATAACGCCCAGACTATTTACAAAATATGCACTTAATCCACCAATAATAATCAATAGCGTGGCAAAAAATTTAGCACTCCATCTCCAGCTGATTAATTGCAATAATAGGTTATAGATTGAAATGATGACCACTAGGCCTCTTGCGAAAGTATCATTTTTAACTATTTTAGACTTTGATATTTATTTAAAAATCAACAATTATCACTGATTAAATTTTGACTAACGCAAGAGGTCTACTATTGTGGCGCCCAAAAGCAACATGGATTTTATGCCCTGATAGGGAGTAAGTTTATTAATTTTTTCAAAAAAACCATAATTTAAAACCAAACCCAGCCAAATCGCGAGAATCAAATTAAATTGCATTAGAGTAATAGTTTTTTTTAAATCTTTAAGTTTTAAAAACAAGGTAGGCATATTTAATCAGTCATAAATTTTTAAAAAATATTTTATAAGTTAAACCTTAAAATTGCATTAAGCAATACGACCATTCGTTAATAATTATAATAAAAAATCATCTATTTAGGATAATTAAACAATGAGCATCCAGCCCCTCACAAATGCATTTAAATGATTAAGATTTTAGGCAGATTTTACTGTATATCTGATAGAGGAATTAAAGTAACTTATTTCTTATCAACAGATAAGAACAAAAAATATCATTTATTCTTAAGCTTAAGTTAATTAAATCAATTTAAAATATCGAAAAAGATCACCAAAGAGTCCAGCTGATGAATCAACAAGAATTAAGTATCGCTACTCACCTTTCTAAAGTTCCTCAAATCACTGCACTTTTCTGGATCACTAAAATTTTTGCCACAACTTTTGGTGAAACTGGAGGTGATGCGCTATCTATGTCTCTAAATTTAGGCTACTTGATCAGTACCTTTATTTTCGCAGCCGTATTTATAGCTTTGCTATTTTTTCAAATCCGTTCTAAATCTTACCATCCTTATTTGTACTGGTTTACCATCATCGCCAGTACGACCGTAGGTACGACACTGGCAGATTTTGTCGATCGGTCTTTGGGGATTGGATATGTCGGCGGAAGTAGCCTGTTGCTCGGTTTGGTCTGCTTGTCTTTATTCAGCTGGTATAAAGTTGAAGGCAGTATTTCACCGCATACGGTGAATTATCCACGGGCAGAAATTTTCTATTGGTTAACCATTACATTTTCCCAAACCTTAGGGACGGCTTTAGGAGACTGGTCGGCAGATACCATGGGACTGGGTTATAGCGGTGGAATTATCCTTTTCGTCGGTCTTATTCTCATAATTTTGGCCCTGTACAAATTCACTCATGTTTCAAGAACCTTACTGTTCTGGAGTGCATTTGTTTTAACCCGTCCCTTGGGCGCTGTGGTGGGCGATTTTCTGGATAAACCGATCGCTTCGGGTGGTTTGGATTTAAGTCGCTTTACTGCTTCAGCTGTCATTTTGATTGCGATTCTATTGTGTATTCACTTTAGCAATAAAACCACTGTAAAGAAGGCTTAAATATATAAAGTCGTATTGATATTGAACATTGATTGGATCTGTGTGCTGACAAAATATGACAGTAAGCCTTGCTCCTGCTAAAAATGCTTTCAATAAGGAAATTTTTTCGCCATGATTCCATTGATTCAAGCCAATCAGCAATTGTTCATCTTGAGCATCCTTGTATTTTCACTGGTTATTCTTTTGTGGGTATTACAGTACTGGATTATTCAGCATGGCAAGCAATTATTTGATTCAGTTGTGCAGTATGGGGGAACGTTTAAACAGCAGGTGGGAAAAAGCAATTTATTCATTCGAATAAAATACAAGTACCCGCGTTTTTTTGGTTTTTTGTCGAAAAGATTTCAACTCCAGCATTTTTATGGCTTACCTCTGACGCTTTTATTTTTAGCCTTGGGCTATATTTTAGCTCTGTTTACCGGACTGGTCGAAGATGTGGTTACTTCAGACTCCATCGTGACAATGGATTATTTTGTTTCCCAACAGATGAATATGCTGCATCAACCCAGCGTCGTTAATTTTTTTATTTTCATCACCAGTTTTGGTTCTGCAGCAATTTCTTGTTTGATTGTGATTTTAGTCGGTGTGATCTGCTGGATCATTCGCCAACCCTATATATTAATAGGGTTGCTGGTCTCCACTATAGGAAGTTCTATATTTACCTTCCTGAGTAAACTCTTATTTCATCGCGTGCGACCAGCAGATGCTTTACTGCTGGAGCAATCCTACTCATTCCCTAGTGGACATGCCACCATTGCTATTGCCTTATATGGATTTCTTGCTTACCTGGCTATTCGTTTTAGCCCAAATTTTATCAGACAAGTCCGTATATTTTTTACGATGTTTCTTTTTGCTGTACTTTTAGGCCTAAGTAGAATTGTCTTAAATGAGCATTACTTAAGTGATGTGCTGGGTGGTTTTTTGGTAGGAACATTATGGTTAATTGTCAGTATTAGTCTGACAGAATGGTTAAGTGCCAGAGGAAAAATTATTTGGCAAATACCTGGGTCAGCTATGCAGACTTATACAGTAAGCCTAAGCATTATTTTGGTTCTGCTTGCTGCGCTAATCTATGCAGAAGTCTATCAATTTCCATTGTTGGCTTAAGTAAAATCAACTTTTAAGATCTTTTAGTGGACAAGTAAAATAATTGACCAAATAATAAAAATAATGAGAAGTGCTGAAAATTGTGCCGCACTTCTCATATCTTTTGCCTTTTTGGAATGCATGTTTTTCAAGCGAAATACGATCTAAAACAGCTTCAATCGCAGAATTGAATAATTCCACAATTACAGCCAGTAAACAGACAGCCACCATCAGTGCCCGTTCTATAGAAGAAACAGCAATAAAAAAGCTCATAGGAATTAGAATAAGATCAATTAATACGATTTGACGAAAAGCTGCCTATTTTTAGACGCTGTTTTAGATCCTAAAAATGAATAGCCAGTGGCTACTAGGGCGTGTCATCAATTACCTTGAGGAAAACCACCTTGTCCCCATTATACTTTTATGACTAAACGCTATGCCTTAAGAGATGATCAATGGGAACAGATTAAAGATCTGTTACCTGGACGAATGGGTACTGTTGGAGTAACGGCCAAAGACAACCGACTATTTGTTGAAGCAGTATTGTATCGGTATCGTTCAGGTATCCCGTGGCGAGACTTACCAGAACGCTTTGGTGATTTTAGAGTCGTGCATACTCGTTTTAGCCGTTGGGCTAAAACAGGTGTGTGGCAGAGGGTCTTTGAAGTGCTGTCACATGACAGTGATAATGAATACGCCATGTTAGACTCCACCATTGTACGTGCTCATCAACACAGCGCTGGGGAAAAAAAATCAGGCGATTGGACGCAGTAAAGGTGGCTTAAGCACCAAAATTCATGCCCGTACTGATGCTTTAGGCAACCCAACAGGATTTTATCTCACTGATGGGCAGGCCCATGACTTAAACGGTTCAGATGTGTTGCTGGACTTATCGTTGAGCCAGACCTGGCTTATGGATAAAGCCTACAACTCCAGGGATCGGGTCATTGCTCCAATTTTAGCGGCGAAGGGTCAAATTGTGATGCCAGCGAAAAGTAATTCTATTGATCAGCGTGATTATGACCGACATCTCTACAAGGCAAGACATCTGATCGAGAACTTTTTTGCCAAGCTCAAGCAGTATCGTGCTATTGCCACACGCTATGATAAATTGGCTCAAAACTTCTTATCAGCGATCTACTTAGCATCAACAATCATCTCCATTAATTGATGACACGCCCTAGCTTGATTATCTAGACCTATGCTTTTTTCAAAAATTCTGTATATCTTTACTTAAGGCTGCAAAAAGTTTAAGGTTACTCAAATTCTGTGATCAGATCTTTGATAGATCTGGACAGCTTCTTATTGGTGTTTTAAATACAGATTTGTGTATGAAGAGAAAAACATTTCTAATCCAGATATTGGTACTCTTATTCACATTCCAGAATATTTGGAGTGTGGCAGAGGCTGCGTGTCTGCATGAAATGCCAAACATACCCAATTCAATACTCTCTAATCCAATCGATTTAGACGAAAAGAGTGATAGTCCTCGTCAAGCACTTTATTCCTTAGAAAACTATAAAGAAATTTATGACTATTGTCAGAAGGTTTGTTTTAACGAAAAGTGCAGTCATTTCTCAAATACAATCGTGATTCAGATTGACCCACCCGATAATTTGAAGCTTAAAACTCATTTTGAGACAGTCCTTACACCATCTTATTTGGGAAGAACTTTTTATAAATCCCCTTATCTGAATCAATTAACACCCCCTCCTGATTTGCCCCTACTATTGGTGGGGTAGTCTTATAAAAGCCCACCACTCCTAATTTCATTATGCATGGGGCATTTTCATGTCAAAAAACAAATTACATCAGGATACCTCCATCCTGAATTTATCCTGGTCAGCATTCCGTACAGGTGTCTTGCTATCCACAATGATCAGCTTGAGTACCTCTGTAGTTGCCAGTACCCAAGATTTAACGCTGCGACAAGCCATTGATCAGGTCAACCAGTATCAAGCGTCCCAAAATTTCTGGGAAACGCAAAATAGTATTAATGCCACTAATATCCAGCAAAGCAAGCTGTTTAAAAATCCTGAACTGTCAGTTGAACAAACGGGCTTTGGTTCAAATAATGAAAAAGAGCTAGCCATTGGCATATCACAACCCTTGGATATTTTTGGTGAGCGAAAAGCAAACCAAAAATTAGCCAGTCTCTCTACAGATAAAACAGCGCTGAAACAGAAGATTTATCAAGCACAAATTGAGCTTGCAGTAAAATATGTATGGTCGCAACTGGCCATTGCCGAACTTGAAAAAAACATTGTCAATGAACAACTTCGGGTAAGTGAAGAAAACCTTAAAGCAATCGAAAAGCGCTTTACTGCGGGCGGTATCGCGCAAGTAGATGTGAATCGCGTACGTTTAAGCCATGCTGAAAATATCCGTCTTTTTAGACAGGCCGACTTACAAGTCCAAGTGGCCACCCAACAATTATCAAATTTATGGGGAACCTCTGATAAGTCATTGCAGGTAAACCTCTCTTCACAAAAGCTCTGGCCAAAATCGACTCATCAGCAGGTTCAAGAATATTTAGCGGAAAACTACGTTGAGAAATATCGAGCTTTACTGGTATTAGAGTCTCAAGCAACGGTTGATCAACTAAGGGCAAAGGCACGTCCTAACCCCACTTTAAACCTAGGTGTCAACCGCACCCAATCCTTGGAAAACTCCACACAAAATCAATTAGTAGTCGGAGTCAGAGTACCGCTTAATATTTTCGATCGTCAGCAAAATGGCATAAAAATCGCGCAAGAAAAAATGAACTTATTAGAGCGTCAGAAAGAGTTTTATCTGAAGCAAAATGCGCTGCAAATAGGCACAATTTTAACCGAGTTGCAGGGTTTAGAGCTGCAATTCAAAGTCGTTGACGAGACTCAAATTCCTTTGGCGACTCAAGTTCAAAGTAAGACGCTACAAGGTTTCTTGGCAGGCAAGTTTGCTTTAACCGATGTTCAGCAAGCCACGCTTCAATTACAAGACATCCGTCTGCGTAAAGTCCAGTTGTTACGGGATGGCTGGCAAAAGGCCATTGAAGCAGAAAGTTTGAGCTTAGGCATTAGCCCAAGTGAAGTCATGTCGAAAGATGCTATTGCACAAATCAATCAAAACTTATGGCAAGACATACAGGCCATGCCTGTCATTGGTGGGGGAAATTAACATGTTCGATCTTAAAAACAGCTTAAAAAAACAGAGCGGAAAAATCTCTCAACCTCTACTGATTGGTTTGGTCATCGGCGCAACCGTACTCCTCAGTATTTTCTTGATCTTAACTGGTAAGAATAAATCGGAAACATCAGATGAACATGCAGAGGAAGAAGGCGCAGAGGAACATGGAAGTGAAGAAGGCAAAGAGGAACATGGCGGTGAAACCGAAGAGCGTGCCGAAGGCGTGAGCCTGACCGCCAAGCAACTGGTTGAACAAGGCATACAGTTATCAGCAGTCGATCAAGGTCCGGTGGTTAAATTAAGTTCTTATCCAGCCAAACTTAACGTGAATACCGACCAGCAAGCGCATGTCTCTCCGAGTTTTAGTGGTCATGTCGAAAATGTCTATGTAGAACTCGGCCAAAAAGTTCAGAAAGGACAGTCTTTGGCCACGTTGCTTGTTCCTGATTTAGTCGATCAGCAGGCCAATCTAAAAATTGAACAAACCAACCTTGAACTGGCGAAACAGGACTTCGAGCGTGAGCGTCAGCTGTGGTCACAGGGTATTTCAGCAAAACAGGACTATCAACGTGCTTACAACAGCTATAAACGGGCGCAAATTCAGGTCCAATCGGCCCAATCACGTTTAAGTGCGTTTGGTGCTGTGAATACCAGTAACGGGCGCTATATTTTGAAAGCCCCCATTTCCGGCGTGATCAGTAAAAAGGATTTGGTGCTCGGAGAAAATGTTCAGTTAGCCGATCAGCTCTTTACTATAGACCGGTTAGATCAGCTCTGGCTTGAGTTTATTGTTCCAAATTCTGAAATTATGGGTTTAGCCCCGAATCAAAAGATCGAATTTAAATCCTTGCAAACTGAAAAGGTCTATCAGGCAGTTATCCAGACTTTAAATACTGAAGCGGATACTCAAACGGGTCGTCTTCAGGTTCGAGCAAAAGTTGAATCGAATGCAACCGAATTACGTCCAAACTTGATGGTAAACGTACTGCTGCAACAAAAGAGTGAAAGTACCGCATTACGGGTGCTTAAGTCAGCAGTTCAGAATATCGATGGAAAGGATGTGGTTTTTGTCGCCACTCAACATGGACAGAAAGTTGAATTCAGTCCGCAGCCGGTGAAATTAGGTCAGTCATCTGGGGAGAGCCAGTGGATTGAAGTGGTAAATGGGCTTAATCAGGGACAAAAATATGCCGCTCAAGGTAGTTTCTTACTGAAATCTGAAATGGAAAAAGGAGAGGCTTCACATGGGCACTGAAAATTCTCAAATATCTAATAATGAGTCAATAAAGCCTGAAGGACTGTTTGATCGGCTGATCCAGTTTTCTATTCATAACGCAATCTGGGTCATGCTGTTTGTTGCAGCCTGGATTGCTATTGGTATTTATAGTTATCAAAAGTTACCGATTGATGCTGTACCGGATATTACCAATACTCAGGTGCAGATTAACACTTCAGCCAATGGCTTTACGGCTTTGGAAATGGAACAGCGGATTACCTATCCAATTGAGAATGCCATGTCAGGCATGCCGAAAATGGAACAAACCCGTTCGATTTCACGCTACGGCTTATCGCAAGTGACCATCATTTTTGAAGATGGCACGGATATTTACTGGGCCAGACAGCTTATCAACCAGCGCTTGCAAGAAGCAATGGGAGAAATGCCTGAAGATGTGCAACCTAACATGTCGCCTATTTCGACAGGTTTAGGTGAAATCTATCAATGGGTGATTAAAGCCGAACCAAATGCTAAAAAACCGGATGGAACCGCTTATTCTGCGATGGATTTACGTGAAATTCAGGATTGGATTGTAAGGCCGCAATTACAGCGTGTAAAAGGCGTTGCGGAGATCAACAGTATCGGTGGCTTTAATAAAACCTATGTGGTTGCCCCGGATCTGAACCGATTGCAACAATTACAAATTCCTTTGACTGATTTACAAACCGCCTTAACAGAAAATAATGAAAACCGTGGTGCTGGGTATATCGAGAAAAATGGACAACAGTTGACTGTGCGGGTGCCCGGCACTTTAAACACGATTGAAGATATCCAGAACATCAGTATTGCCAATAAAAACGGCTATCCGATTCGGGTGGCAGATGTCGCCAATGTCTCAATTGGTCATGACTTGAGAACAGGGGCTGCAACCTATAATGGTGAAGAAACTGTATTGGGTATTGCCATGATGATGATGGGAGAAAATAGCCGTACCGTTGCTCAAGCCATTGATGAAAAGGTGCAATCGATCCAGCAATCGCTACCTAAAGGTGTGGTGATTGAGACTGTGTATGACCGTACGCATTTGGTTGATCGGGCGATCAAAACCGTTCAGAAAAATTTGATTGAGGGTGCAATCCTCGTCATTGTTATTTTATTTCTCTTTCTAGGTAATTTCCGTGCTGCGCTGATCACGGCTTGCGTTATTCCACTGTCAATGCTGTTTACCTTGACGGGAATGGCAGAGCAGAAGATTAGTGCAAATCTGATGAGTTTAGGGGCACTGGACTTCGGTATTATTATTGATGGTGCAGTGGTTATTGTAGAAAACTGTATCCGTCGGCTAGCAGAAGCTCAGAAGCTGAAAGGTGGTTTACTTAGCCGTTCTGAAAGATTTAAAGAAGTCTTCTTGGCTGCAAAACAGGCGCGTCGTCCTCTCATCTTTGGACAGTTAATTATTTTGGTAGTTTATCTACCTATCTTTACCCTGACGGGTGTAGAAGCCAAACTTTTCCATCCTATGGCAATGACTGTGGTACTGGCTTTAATTGGGGCCATGATTTTATCGGTCACTTTTGTGCCAGCCGCAGTTGCCCTATTTGTCACTGGAGAAGTCAAGGAAACCGAAAGTCGCTGGATGCATTGGCTTAAAACCAAATATGAACTGCTTTTAGATAAAGCCTATGAGCTTCGTTTATTTGTGACTATTGTGGCTGCCTGTATTTTAGTGCTTACGGGTGTGCTAGCCACTCAAACAGGTAGCGAGTTTGTACCTCAACTGGGTGAAGGTGATTTTGCTGTTCAGCAAATGCGTTCCCCAAGTACAGGGTTAGAACAGTCACTGAGAATGCAGGAAAATACTGAAAAGTTACTGTTGAAAGAATTTCCTGAAATTAAAGCGATCTTTGCCCGTACCGGTACAGCAGAAGTGGCCACAGATGTGATGCCACCCAACATTTCAGATGGCGTTGTACTGTTAAAACCTCAAGATGAATGGCCTGATCCAAAACAAACGATTGATGAGCTTCGCCAAAGAATGATTACTTTCTTAGCGACATTGCCGGGAAATAACAGTGAGTTCTCGCAACCCATTGAACTGCGCTTTAACGAGTTAATTTCAGGGGTGCGAAGTGATGTGGGTGTCAAATTATTTGGCGATGATATGGAAATTCTAAATCGCGAAGCGAATAAAATTTCTCAGAAAATTAACTCAATTTCAGGCGCGACAGCCGTTAATGTAGAACAGACCAGTGGCTTACCCTTGTTGAATGTAGAGGTGGATAAGTCCAGAGCTGCACAATATGGCTTGTCGGTAAGAGCAATTCAGGATCTGGTAGCTACAAGTGTCGGTGGCCAGAATGTTGGAACAATTTTACAGGGAGACAAGCGTTTTGATTTTGTCATCCGTCTAGATGAATCCCAGCGTAGTCCTGAACAGTTAGCGGTACTTCCTATTCAATTGCCGAATGGTGGTTTAGTCCAACTGCAAGATGTGGCACGCGTTGAAAATATCCTGGGTATTAATCAGGTCAGCCGTGAAAATGGTAAACGTCGAGTGGTTATTACTGCAAATGTAGAAGGACGTGATTTAGGCTCATTCGTAACAGAGCTTCAGAGCACGTTATCCAAACAGGAATTACCAAGCGGTTATTGGATAGATTATGGCGGTCAATTTCAAAATCTGATGTCTGCAAAAGCGCGTATGCAATTGGTGGTTCCGCTCGCATTGTTGACGATCTTTATTTTATTGATGGCTGTATTCCATAATATCAAAGAAAGCTTACTGGTCTTTAGTGGTGTACCGTTTGCCTTATGTGGAGGCTTAATCGCGTTGTGGTTGCGTGACATTCCATTATCCATGTCAGCAGGGGTTGGCTTCATTGCACTATCGGGGGTGGCTGTACTGAATGGCTTAGTCATGCTTACCTTTATCAAAGAGTTGCGACAACAATATGACCTTTATTATGCAACGTGGCAGGGTGCAATTTTGCGTCTTAGACCTGTGCTGATGACAGCTTGTGTGGCGTCCCTTGGGTTTGTCCCGATGGCTTTGGCAACTGGAACTGGGGCTGAGGTTCAACGGCCACTGGCAACCGTAGTGATTGGCGGGATTATCTCTTCAACATTACTAACTTTGGTGCTGTTACCCGTGCTTTATCGTTGGATAAATGAAAAGAAAGTTTCTTAATCCAATAGATTAGTCGATTTACAGCAGAGATATTGGCTGTTATCCAATATCTCTGCTCATCATAAATAGAATAAGGAAAATATTTTATGTCAGAACATCATGATCATAGCCATGCGGTTGTTACTGAAGAAAATAGTAAGAAGTTAATGGTTGCCTTAGGTTTAACGACTACTTTTTTAATAGTAGAAGTTGTCGCTGCTTTTATTACCCAAAGTTTGGCTTTGTTATCTGATGCAGCTCATATGTTTACTGATGTAGCCGCTTTAGCTATTGCTCTTGCCGCTATCAAAATTGGTAAAAAAGCCGCAGATGATAAAAGAACTTTTGGCTATCAGCGATTTGAAATTTTAGCGGCTCTGTTTAATGCGGTGATGCTTTTTGTGGTAGCAATATATATTGTATATGAAGCTTATCAACGTTTTACGAATCCTGCTGAAATTCAAAGTGTTGGAATGATGATTGTCGCGGTCATTGGTTTGGTCATAAATTTGATTTCAATGAAAATCCTTTCTGCTAGTGCTGAAGGAAGTCTAAATATAAAAGGTGCATATTTAGAAGTTCTTAGTGATGCTCTAGGATCGATAGGCGTGATTATCGGAGGAATAGTTATTTATTTTACCCAGTGGATGTGGGTTGATACCGTAATCGCTGTGTTAATTGGCTTCTGGGTCTTACCTCGAACTTGGATTTTATTAAAACAAAGTATTCATATTTTGCTTGAAGGGGTTCCTGATGAGATTGATATTGAGTCGTTAAGAAATGATTTATTGATGCTAGAGGGTGTTGAAGGGATTCATCAGTTGAAAGTCTGGGCTATATCTTCAAAAAACATTCATTTAACTGCTCATTTGGTTGCTCCTAATAGCGATCCAGATCAGCTCTATCAAAAGGCCTTAGACGTTCTAAAACATAATCATAGTATTACTGAAATTACGTTACAAATAGAAAGTAAGGAATGTAATACATTGGAACAGCATAAACATTAAAGTGCTGCTCTTTCTACATAATGGACAGATGACTAGGCTGATAAACCTTACCATTTTCCTGTATTACACTTCTATTTATCACACGCACTTTAAAC
>NZ_JBZAYJ010000003.1:0-84363 GCF_058243045.1 Acinetobacter sp. LipI_23
TAGTGTTGCACAAGCATCATGAATAACTTTTACCTTATAACCAAAATCAGAAGCAGCACGAACAGCAGCATCAACACACATATGGGTCATAGCACCAATCACGACTAACTCAGTCACTTGATTGCTATCTAAAATTTCTTTGAGATTCGTATTTAAGAACGCATTGATGTGATTTTTAATGATCACAGATTCATCTTCTTGCGGCTTAACTGTGTCCTGAAATTCAATACCATTTGAGCTAGGTTCAAATATAGGAGATTCAGCATCAGCAATATGTTGGACATGAATCACTTGAGTACCCTGTTGACGGGCCTTCGCAATTACCTTCACTGCATTAGCAGCAGCTTGTTCAATATTTACTAATGGTAATTTACCTGTAGATAGATATTCATTTTGTAAGTCGATCACTAATAAAGCTGATTTTGACATAGCGGTTCCTTTACTTAACTTATATTGGTTTTGTTCTGCTTAGGATTTTAAAGAAGTGGAAAAATTCCACTTCTTTAAATTTACTTAAAATGAAAGGGTTTCACCATCGATAGGAATTAAAACCTTATCTTGGATTCCTTTGTCTTTCACATATTCTGCAAGCTGAGCACGTGTTACCGACATGTGGTTAATTGCATCCATGTGAACAGCAACCACTTTAGCATTTGGTGCTTTCTGAGTTGCATGATAAGTATCTTCTTTGCCCATAATAATGGATTCTTTAAAGCCATCAACCAAGGCATTACCTGTATTCAAGACAATCACATCAGGTTTAAATGTTTGAATCGCTTGATCAACTTCAGAACGCCAGATGGTATCTCCTGCCACATAAACAGTTTCATGGCCAGTAGCTTCAAATACCACACCCATTGCTTCACCTAATCCAGCTTTAAGCTTAGGAATACGGTACATGGCATCAGTACCGTGTTGACCACCAGTTTTAGTGAGCTTAATCCCTTCAAAGGTCGCTTGAGTTAATACACGAACATCTTTGAAGCCTTGTGACTGAATGATTTTCTGGTCTTCTTTATTCTGTACAAACAACGGCATGTTTTTCGGAATAGTCGCTTGTGCTGCATCATCCCAATGATCTAAATGGGTATGGGTCACGATTACCGCATCTACACCTTCTAAAATCGTTTCGGGCTTGATAGGCAAATCGACTAATGGGTTCCGTAAATAGCTACGATGAGTATCAGGAAAACCTTCATAGAATCCTTTTTTAGCAAACATTGGGTCAATTAAAAAAGTCGTATCAGCATAGGTTACTTTAATCGTTGCATTGCGAATTTCTTGTATATGCGTAACTTTAGAAGTATCTCGCTGAACCACCTTATCATTCGCATATAAATGGACTGAAGCCATTGCCAGAGAGAGTGCAATAACAGAGCTACTTAAAATTTTATTCATGTTCCAGATCCAATCATTTAGTCATACTCGAATCATGATAGGAAAAATTAAGCAATAAAATTGTCCTTAAGGACAATCATCGAAACTATTGGGACAACATGCTATATTTATTATTTTAGAGAGGTAGATTGAATGGCTATACCAGTGATTGGATTGTTCGTATATCCCAATATAAATCCATTTCACTTCTCTATCCCCCATATCATTTTCAATATCAAGATTGAAGATAAACGCTTATTTGATCTGAGAATTTTTTCTATAGATGGCCAACCCGTAAAAACAGAACAGTCTATGATGATTATCCCTGATGGGGGGATCGAACTTATTAAACAATTGGATCTTATTATTATTCCTGGATGGGATGATTTTAATCACAAACCTGAAAAAGTACTTATCGATGCCCTAAATTGTGCATATCAAGCTGGAATTAGAATTGTAGGGTTATGCTACGGAACTTATGCATTGGCATATGCAGGGCTGCTTGACCATAAAAAAGCAGCTACGCACTGGATGGCTGAACAGGATTTTAGTGAACGATTTCCACAGGTTCAACTTGATAATGACGCCCTGTATGTAGAAGACCAAAGGATCGTAACCTCTGCTGGAACAGGCGCAGCGTTAGACTGCTGCTTGTACTTGGTACGTGAAATCTATAATGCACGAATTGCGAATAAAGTTGCTAGAGTAATGGTGATCCCGCCTCACCGTGAAGGTGGGCAAACTCAGTTTATTGAACAGCCAGTCGCAGAATCGAGCCAAGATGCACAAATTAACCTATTACTTGATTTTTTAAGAAAGAATTTAGCCTTACAACATAATATTGAAAGCCTCGCTGAACGGACACATATGACACGCAGGACGTTCACACGGCACTTTAAGAAAGCGACAGGTATGACCTTAGTCGATTGGCTGAATACTGAAAGAATCAGATTAAGTTGTGAACTTTTAGAAACGACAAACTTGTCTATCGAAAAGATAACAGAGCTTTCAGGTTTTAATAATACCGTGTCATTTAGAAAAAATTTTCGTGAAAAATATGGCACCAGCCCTCAGGCATGGAGAAAAGCTTTTGGGATCATTAATGAGAATAATCCGCCCCATTTAACATAATGGCGGTTATACGAAATTAATGGATGTTCGTATAGATTACTTGCATATTGTATTCGATCGAATACAATATAGTGAGAAGATAAGGAATCCTCATGATTGAAATTAAACGTCTTCCAGAATTTGATGAATGGTTGGATGGCATTAAAGACAATATGACCCGTATCCGCCTGAATCGTCGATTAGATAAGGTTCAACGTGGAAACTGGGGAGACATTAAACCTCTCCAAGATGGCGTTTGGGAAATGAGAGAATTCTTCGGTTCTGGATGGAGGATGTATTACATCCAACATGGTGACGTTGTGATTGTAATGCTTGGTGGTGGAGATAAATCAACTCAACAACAAGACATCGATCGTGCAGTCAAACTATCGAAAACGTTGGAGGATTAAAATGGTTAAAGTAGCTGATTTACCAAGTTTTGATATGGCTGAGTCACTCAAAACTGAAGAAGACATTGTGATGTATCTCAATATGGTTCTTGAAGAGAATGATCCAGCTGAATTAGCTCATGCACTTGGTGTTATTGCCAAAGCTCGTGGCATGACTCAAATCGCTAAAGAAGCAGGAATTGGGCGTGAGGCACTCTACAAAGCCCTACGTCATGATTCAGCACCACGTTTTGATACGATTAATCGTGTAGTGAATGCTTTAGGCTTAAAACTCACAGTACAACACGCCTAAGACTTTAAAAAATATAATAAAAATGGGAGCTAAAGGCGCCCATTTTTAGTTTCGTATAAGGTGTATTATGTTAATTTAGAAAATTTATAAATCATCTTCATTTAAGTTATTTATCAAGACTTGAAATTGAACGTTTTAAGGAGAAACGGCTGTAGAAAAAAATCAATAATCCTAATGCATAAAAAATACCAGATAACAGAAGTAATGAAAATCCAGCAGCATACAACAACCAGACTGCATACATTGTTGCAATACTTGCAATGACAATATGTTTTGTCCGTTTATTGCGAATCGATTCTTTTAAGTAAAAAGCAGAAACTAAAAAGTATGGCAATAAGATCATAACTGATGAAATTAACAATAATTGTGTGTAATTTTTATTGAAAAAACAAACGGCAATCAATGATAGTTGTACGACAATAGACGTTAGCCATAGAGAGGCAATTGGCACACTATTTTGGTTAGTTTTCAAAAATATTTTTGGGAAAGCCCCATTTTTTGCAGCTAGATAAGGAATCTCTGTTGCAAAAAGTGTCCAGCTTAAATATGAAGATGAAACAGAAATAATCAGACCAAGTGTAATCACGAAAGTACCAGGAATACCGATCAATTGCCCTAAAATAGTTGCCATTGATGGATTATGCATACCTGCGATTTCACTACGGATATTTATGCCATAAGCCAGTACTGTCACCATCACATAAAAAGCCAGTGCCAGCAATACACCAAGCAGCGTTGCTTTTCCAATGTCATTTCGCTTTTTAGCACGAGAGGAAAGTACAACCGCACCTTCAATTCCTGTAAATACCCAGAGTGTAATCAGCATGACATCACGTACTTGTTGCCATACGGGCATTTGAAGTGAAGTATCCAAGAAATTCAGTTTGAATAATTCGAGTTTAAATGCGACAAATGAAAAAATAATAAAAATAACCAATGGAATAATCTTGGCAATGGTTGCCATAAGATTGACCAGTGCGGCTTCTTTGATACCACGGCTGACCAACCAATGGACGAGCCAGACAAATAGAGATGAACCAATTAGAGCGTAAAGTGTATTGCCTTCGCCAAAGTAGATGTGTTCAGGTGTATCTGTAAACATACCTACGGCTGAAAATGCGATGACGACATAACCGACAATGCCGATCGTGGTACATAACCAGTAACCCCAAGCGGAACAAAAACCAATCAGATCACCAAATCCTTCACGGGCGTAGTTATAAATTCCACCGTCAAGATCTGGTCGTTGTCGTGTTAAATAAAGCAGGGAGAAGGCCAAAAAAATAATACCAATGCCTGTAATCAGCCATGCAAAAAGCAAGGCTGATCCATTGGCTACAGCAGCCATATTTTGTGGCAAACTAAACACACCAGAACCGACCATAGAGCTAAACACGAGTGCGGTTAAGGATAGCAAGCCAATTTTAGAAGTTGACATAAAAATTATTCTTGAAAAAACTGAGAAAGTTTCTGAATGTGTTCAGGACCTATGCCACAGCAGCCACCAATCATGGATGCACCAGCGTGTTGCCACTGTTTTGCAAATGTTAGATAAGCATCTGGATCTAGATCTTTACGAACTTCATCCAAACCATCATTGGCTGTTGCTTCACTGTTTTGTGGTGGAAAGGCATTTGCATAAGCACCAATTTTGACACCAGACGGAAGTAGGCTACGGATTTCTTTGATTGCATTTAGAATGACTTCTGGCTGACAGCAATTAAATAAAATTGCATTTGCACCGAGTTCATGTACAAGCTGAGCAGCTTGTTGGATATTTTCACCAGAACGTAATTTTGCTTTAGTTAGAGCTTGTTCGTCTTGCAAGGTAAATGATACCCAAAATTCACGTCCGTCTTTTGGTAGTAACTGATGAATCGTTCTTACTTCTGCGAGGCAAGATTGTGTTTCTGCAAGCCAAAAGTCAACGTCTGGAGAGAGTGCTCCAATAATTGGTTTTGCTAAAGCTTCGGCCTTAGATTGATCAAACAGATCTGCGCGATAAGAACCGAATAAAGGTGGTAGACAGCCTGCAATTTGAATAGGTTGGCCACTTTCTTGGACCGCGAGTTTGGCTTGATTGGTGGCAATTTTTACAAGTTCCGTTACTTCACGATCAAAACGTTCCTGACCAATATGAAATGGTACCACAGCATAATTATTGGTGGTAATGACTTGTGCACCAGCACGAATGAAGTCCAAATGTACTTCTTTTACAATTTCTGGTGCCTCTGTTAGTGCCAGAGCAGACCATTCTGGTTGTCTAAAGGGAGCACCTCTACGTGCAAGTTCGCGTCCGAATCCGCCATCTAAAATTTTCATAAAAATTCTGAGAAATATTGATTATAAAAGAAATAGAATAAAGTCTTTGCTTGGAAAACTATCAATTAACTAGTTTTTTTATATTAAAATTTCATATCTATATAAGATTTATTTAAGATAATGGTGGTTATGCGAAACGAGAGCTACCAGCTCTCGTTTTTTGTTATGGAAACTGCTAAAATTCAAATACGCCATTGACGTATAAAGAGTCCATGTTATTTATTGAAACCAGCATCTTTACCAAGCAAATTAAAGACCTTGTATCTGATGAGGAATATCGTCAACTTCAGCAAGATCTTTTGGTACAGCCTGATAGAGGTGACCTAATCAAGAATGGCGGTGGTATTCGCAAAGTACGTTGTGCTCAAGGTAACAAAGGGAAAAGTGGTGGGATACGGGTGATTTATTATTGGGTCACCGAGGATGATCAGATCTTTTTCTTAGTGGCTTATCCAAAATCAGTAAAAGATAATTTAACAGATAAGGAAACCGCCATTCTGCGCCAACTCGTGAAGGAGCAATTTCATGGATAACAACTTATTTGATGACTTGGTTGCTTCAATCAAAGAAGCTGGAGCTATCAAACGTAAAGAAGTTAAAGCAAGCCGAGTTACAGAACTCGAATTGCCTGATATTAAAGAAGTACGTGAAAAAACTGGCTTGAGCCAAAATGAATTTGCTGCACGTCTACATATTAGCCCCCGTACCCTGCAAAATTGGGAACAGGGACGACGCTATCCAACTGGACCAGCAGCTACATTGATTCGAATTTTAGATGCTCACCCAAGCCTTATTTGAAAAAATTACTTAAAAAATGGGAGCTTAAGGCTCCCATTTTTATTTCGTATAAGGTGTATTATGTTAATTTCAGAATATCTTAATGAAGAGACATAAGCATTTGCTAATCAAAAAACTTTTTTTAATAATTATAGTTGGCATTCTATTCTTTATTGTTCATCAATTTATCTCAACATATTTTGATGTAGATAAAGAGCTATTATCGTCTATAACCAGATGGAGCTACTGGGCTATTGCATTTTATATTGCTATTTTTTTTGACTCCAAAAAATAGGTCTTAATATTTAACATAATGGCGGTTATATGAAATGCAACTAAATTTAGTTGCATTTTTTAATTTCAAGGGACTATACTTAGTCGTAACTGAGTAGGGCTAAAATATGGGTAAAACGGAAAAGTTATTGGAAAAATTTGGAAATTCAAAAAATACGTTTCCATATAAAGATTTAGTCGTTTTACTGAGCCAGCTCGGCTATGAAAAATTTGAAATGGCAGGCTCTCGTGTTCGGTTTTTTAATGAAAAAACTGAACATATGATTTTACTGCATAGACCACACCCTGAAAATGAAATCAAAGGTGGGGCATTGAAAGCTGTAAAACAGGCACTCAAGCAGGAGGGATTTTTATGAGCTATTTAAAGTACAAAGGTTATCTCGGAACAATTGAGCCTGATCTTGAAACAGGTGAGTTATTTGGAAAACTTGCTTTTATTCGTGATCTTATTACCTATGAAGCGGAAACTTTAAAAGCCCTTGAGAAAGCTTTTCAGGAATCTGTAGACGGCTATTTAGAATCATGTGCTGAACTAGGAAAATCTCCTGATCAACCATTCAAAGGCACTTTTAATGTCCGTATTAGCCCTGAATTGCACCGTAAGGCGGTTTTAGCATCAAGTAATTCTCTAAATGCCTTTGTCAGTGATGCGATTCAAGAAAAGTTAATGCGTTTAGGTGCGTAATTTATTGAAGCCTAGGCTACTACCTAAAAATTGAAAAACTCAGCAAAAATGGGAGCTTAAAGCTCCCATTTTTAGTTTCGTATAAGGTGTATTATGTTAATTTTAGAAAATCTTAATTTTTCGAAAATTACAACAATGATAAATGATTAGAATCTGAAAGTTGCAGAAACTAATGTTGTACGAGGATCACCTAGAACTGTTGCATTGGCCCAATATTTTTTATCTAGTACATTATTGATATTTAAACGTAGTGTGACAGGATACTGCTCTAAATTAAACTGATAACGGGCACCTAGATTTATCAGCGTAAAGGATGGTAGACGATCTGTATTCAAATTATCTGCAAAGCGTTCACCCGTATAATTCAAGCCTGCTGAAACACTTAGATTTTCAATCTGTGGTAATTGATATTCTGCATAGACTTTAAAAATATTTTCTGCTACTTCAATTGGGTGTTTACCTTCAAGATCTGGATTTTGCTTCTGTTTTTCTACTTCTGCATCGACCCATGTATAACCTGCGATGACACTCCAATTATTCGTAATTTTCCCTGTTGCTGATAACTCAATACCCTGATGGATTTCTCGACCATCTTGTACATATACAGCTTGGTTAGCATTAATTGCTTGGCTATATTGTAGACCTTTATTAATACGATAAATTGCTGTATTAAATGAAATCTGATCATTCCATTGATATTTTGTACCAAGTTCAATTTGCTTACTTCGTAAAGGATCAAAAGTCTGCCCAGCATTAATTACAGTTAAGCCATTAGCTCTGTCTGGAGCAGTTCCACCATTCTCTAAAGCTTCGATATATGTTGCATAGGTTGTAAGTGTATCCCATGGTTTATAAATAATTGATATATTTGGTGATGCCTGCGATGTCTCATTACCTGAAATTTTATTTTTCATTTCAACATATGCTACCCCTAGCAATGCAGACCATTGTTCATTCAATCGAATATCATCTCCGACTAACCAACTTCTTGACTCATTGTGTGAGCGCTTTGTAATCTCTCCTCGTTCCACTGCAAAACCGACTGGTGCAGGCTGTACGATTGGTTGATTAATATTTAAATTTATATATTCAACCCCGGCAGCCTCTCGAGGATAACGCTTTTGAATAGTCTGAATATTTTGTAACCCTGCTGTCAATGTATGCTCTACCGCGCCTGTATTAAACTTAAAATCTATATATGCAGCACTAGACTTATCTCGTTGCTGACTGGTTAAACGATCTTCACCATCGATGTAAATTCTTGAAACCATTTGATTAAAATGCTCATTATCAATCATCGTATTTGTCGCTGATTGTGTCTCTCGATCGCTCTTACTCTCTAAATAAGATGCTCTAAGTGCTATGTCATCTGTGATAGACCATTTAAGATTTGCACCATATTTTTCTGATTCGTAGTGATTATTCATCCATGGCTGCCCCCATGAGTGATCATTTGATAGTTGATTTGCAGCTAAACGATTTACACCATCTGCGAATTTCCAATCAGCAGTATTTCCATTAACTTCATAGTCTCGTTTCATTGCATCCACTTGAAGGCTAACTCGATCTGTAGGTGCCCAATCTAAAGATAAGCTAGCAAACTCTTTTTCTACTTCTAACCGATCTATCGCAGTTTCACCACCTTGTTTTGCCAGATTCAACCGATAACCAAATGTTTTCCCTTCATCAAATTTCCCTCCAAAATCCGCATGGGTGTACCAACTTTTTCCACCTAAACTCGCTAATTGGATTTCATTATATGGTGTATCTGTTGATCTTTTTGAAACATAATTCACCATACCACCCACGTTAGCTGGACCATATAAGAAACCAGATAAGCCATTGAGCATTTCGAGACGTTCAGTGTCCTCCATTGTTGTCCCATGTCCATATTGATCACCTGGCAATCCATCTCTGTAAACAGTCGATACTTTAAAACCACGACTCATATATGTGGGTTGATCATTCTCAAACTGTGATCTTGTCATCTGTATAACAGGATTAACTCGATAAATTTCATCAGGACTAGCACTTGCTTGTAAATTTTTAATTAAGTCACTATTTGCAATCTGAATTGAATAGGGTACATCTTGTAATGAACGTCCTTCCCATGGTCCAACTTGAGAGATTTTTGTCGTTAAGTAACCTTGTTTAACCAAATCTTGATCTTGTTCAGCTGAAATTTTAATAGTTGGTAAACTGGTTACCTCAGAACTCAGCATACTTTCTGCAAACGACGTACTTGAGATAAAGGATAAAATAAATACAGATCCAGCAATTGAGTTAGTTTTCAATAAAATCTGATAATTTTTAAAACTTGTAAGCTGATAGAAAATCATTATAAATTCCGAATAAAATTTATTCATTTAAAATTAAATCCGATATTGTATACACTTTAATGATAATGATTTCTATTATTAATTAATAATTTTTTCTAACATAGCTTTCTATAAGAGAATAATTTATATTGCCCCATTTAACATAATGGTTGTTATACGAAGTCGACTTGTAATGCAATTTGCATTACAGTACTCTTAGCACATTAAATAACTGGGAGATATGATGGCTACTGTTAACTTCAGGGTCGATGAAGCCCTTAAAGAAAAATCCTATTCCATCCTTAAAGAACAAGGTATTGCACCTACAGATTTCTTTACTAGTATTCTTGAATATGTTGCTACGACTGGGAAACTACCTGTCAAAAAAGCTCTGCTTTCAGAAGAAGATGAAGAATTATTAGCTCTTGTCCGTAAGCGCATTAATGACCCTAAAGAGATGTTTGAGGAAGTCACATTAGATGACTTATAAGCTTTTACGTCACAAAGACTTTAAAGCAGAATGGGAAAAACTCCCTGTTGCTATACGAGATCAATTTAAGAAGAAACTAGCCAAAGTCATAGAGCAGCCACATATTCCAAAGAATATGCTTAGAGGGGATCTTGCAGGTTGCTATAAAATTAAATTATTAAAAGCTGGTGTCAGACTTGTCTATCAAGTTAAAGATGATCAGGTAGTTATCTTGCTCATCACAGTCGGGAAACGAGCTGATAGCATAGTTTATGACGAAGCTAAAAAGCGCATTAAAGACTAAAAATGGGAGCTTATAGCTCCCATTTTTGTGTTATTCACCAATTAAAATGTCTATGCGATAAACCATTTAAAATGTCCTATAAAAAATGAGCTGATTAATTGTCATATTCGGCTCTTGTTGTGAGCCGAATAAGTGCTATATTCAACTCATCTGAAATTTTAGGTGAGCGATTGAAAATGCAGAAATGGATTTGGCAAGCAGAAAACTGGACAAATTTTACATGGCTAGATTCAGTTATCTTACCTAAAACCAGACAGATACATCAAAAAATAGGGATTATTCTGGGGCAAAGTCAGCATGATTTAGCAAAAGAGCAATTCACCCTAGATACTCTGCTTGCCAATCTTGTTGCTTCATCTGCGATTGAAAACGAAACGATCAATGTTTTTTCACTACGATCATCTCTAGCTCAACGCTTAGGTGTCACACTTGAACAGCCTTATCCAAGCTCAGATCGATCAGAAGGTTTAGCCAATATCATGCTAGATGCGCTTAACGATGTTAAGCAACCATTGACTGTTAATCGTCTCATGCAGTGGCATCGTTGGCTTTTCAATGACCCAGATTGGACAATGCACCGTTTACGCATTGGTCAACTTAGGGGGGCAGAGCCTATGCAGGTCGTTTCAGGTCGATTGGACTACCCTAAAGTGCATTTTGAAGCACCGCCAAGACAAGGCTTAGAAGAACGCTTAAATGCCTTCATAGATTGGTTTAATCAAAGTCTAAATGATTCATTGCTTGATCCTCTGTTACGTGCAGGTATTACCCATTTATGGTTTGTTACCCTACATCCTTTTGATGATGGTAATGGACGTATTACACGTACACTTACAGACCTTTCTTTAGCTCAAATGGATGAACAGAGCATTCGTTTATATGCTATGTCTACTGCGATATTGAATAAACGTAAAAGTTACTATGAGATATTAGAACAAACTCAAAAAAATGATTCTGATATCACCGATTGGCTAGTTTGGTTTTTAGATACATTGAATGATAGCCTTGAAAAAACCTTAGTACAGATCAATCGGACATTATTTAAAAGCCAGTTTTGGCATAAATATTCAAATTTAGCCCTGAGTGAAGAACAGCGCAAAGTTCTAAATCGTTTATTAGACGGTGGAGAAAATGGCTTTGAACATGGTATTAGCGCTTCACAATATCAAAAGGTTGCTAAAATTAGTAAGGCAACAGCTACTCGCCATTTATCAGACTTACTTGAGAAAAAATGTATCGTCAAATTGGAAGGTGGGGGACGTAATACACGCTATCAGATCAATACTCAGTTATAGAAATTTAAGCCATAAAAAAAGCCCGACATCCTGTCGGGCTTTTTCATATCGGGTTGCTAGTCTTACTGATCTCGTGCTGCCCATTCCTTGCGCTATTTTCTTATTCTTGTTTTCTAGAAACATCCAGTTCCCTTATGTATTCATCATAGGGCTAATGCGTTGAATTACCAATCCGCAAAAACCTTAAATCTGTGTAAGTTTTAGCTTACAAAGTTGGCCTATTTTATCCCAAGAGTTGTCCGCAGAAATTGGAAATTATTTCTGAACTGTGACCCTTGAGAAATCAGGAAAAAAATGCTAAAACGAATATTTTTTGATCAATTTTATTGGCTAAAAGTTACAGTTTTGCTTAAAAAGAAACCGACTTGTTTCCAAGTCGGTTGAACGAGAACGTTCCAGAGGGTATGAATAACGATAAGATACTGATCTTAAAGTAATATTAAAAACACTGTAACTCCAAAATAGAAATGTCCGGTTTCTCCAAAGTAAAAATGTCCGCTTTTAGAATATGCACTTTTGCAATTTCCTTAGCGGACGATTTGATATGTTGGTGTCTATGTCGGATAAAGAACTTAAACGATTGTGGGTCTTGCAGGAAATCTGCGATCAACGCATAACTCAATCCCAGGCTACTCAGCAAATTCATTTTGGCTCAAGCCAGTTTTTTCACGTACTTCTTTAATATCAGGCAATTCGAGTTCTCTAACTCGGCTTGCTTTAACTTCTTTACGTTTGATAGCTCCAGCTTCTTTGATTGAAGCAACCAAGTCATCAAATAAGTTGTTATCCATGAAATTGCTCCTTCACGAGTTGGCGCAGAATAGCGGTTTCCTTATCTGTTAAATTATCTTTTACTGATTTTGGATGAGCCACTAAGAAAAAGATCTGATCATCCTCGGTGACCCAATAATAAATCACCCGTATCCCACCACTTTTCCCTTTGTTACCTTGAGCACAACGTACTTTGCGATACCACCGCCATTCTTGATTAGGTCACCTCTATCAGGCTGTACCAAAAGATCTTGCTGAAGTTGACGATATTCCTCATCAGATACAAGGTGAACCGTACCGGGTTTGTCGGAAACTTATTTAAGCAAATTTCATACCTGAGTTGTCGATTAAATTTGAGTGGATTGCGATAGCTCAATTTTTTAAATCTTTATGCAACAAAGCCTTATGAAGTTATGATTAGGTGTATCGGATTTAACATAATCAAGATTATACGCAATCTAAGTGTTATTCACCAATTAAAATGTCTATGCGATAAACCATTTAAAATGTCCTGTTTTTAACTGCAAGAGTCAAGCATAGGATTTAAATTTCTTTGTTCAATAACAGCTTTCTGAGCTTTACGACTCGGCATACTTTTCTTGAGGCGGGAACGTTTATTCTGTTTTTCCAATACTTCATGCTGTTGCTGGATATGGGCCAGAACCGAACCTAATCTCTTATTCTCAACCACTGCATTTTGCTGTAGTCCAGCCAGTTTATTGAAGACGCTATAATTGATCTTCCGTCCCTCATACATGATGGCGATAGTTCCATCCGGGTACTCCAGAAATGAAATGTATTGCCCAGCAAGCTTATGATTCAGCTCTGTCGGTTCAAGCATATAAATACACTTGTCATAGGTCAGAGTCAGATTCTTGGTGACCTTACGCGGTTCCTGCCAGGTAAAAATATCATCCAGTTCAAGATCAGATTCGGTTAATGGTCGATGTAAATTCTTTGAGTTTCGTGCACATTTAGCGAACTTTTGATTGAAATGCTCAATAAAGCAGGGTAGCCATGCATTGGCTTCGGCAATCGAACCGATGCCTTCCAGGCGCATCTCCTTAATCAGGCGGTCCTGAAGGGTTCTGTTGGCACGTTCTACACGGCCTTTGGCCTGTGGGGAATTGGCGAAGATAATATCAATGTTTAACTCATTCAGAATCCGGCCAAATTGCGTGATCTTACTATCTTGACTCGATTTCTGATTGACTCGGAATACCGAGTGTTTATCGCTATAAAAGGCCAAAGGCTTGCCGTATTGTTCAATGTAGGCTCGGGTTGAAAGCATATAGTCAAAGGTCGTTTCCGCCTCACAAAAGCGCAAATGCAACAGCTTGCCAGTAGCATCATCGATATACACCAATAAACAGCACTTAGCAGCGCGTCCTTCGAACCAGTCATGATATGAGCCATCAATCTGAATCAGTTCACCGAAGCAATCACGGTTATAACGTGGCTGATATGGACGCTTCAGGCGCTTAGATCGAGGAATCCACAGGTTATTGGCCGTCATCCAGCGCCGAAGCGTTTCTACCGGGATATTCAGGTCAAACATGCTGCTGAGCTTCTCATGCGCCAAGGTGGGTCCAAAGCCCAGCAAATGTTCAGCAATAATGGAAAGGCACTTTGATTTTAACAAGTCATCATGGCGACGATGGCCAGGTTGACCACGACTGGCATGTGCCATACCTGAGACACCATCTTGATTGAGCTTCTGCAATAACCGGGTAATTTGACGGGTGGAAAGATTCAGGATTTCAGCAGCACGGACCTGGGTAATACGATGATCTCGAACGTCTTGCAGAACTGCAAGACGTTGAATTTCTTTGTCAGACATAGTGATCAGCATCTATATTTATATCCAGTCCATGGTGATAAAAACCATCATAAACTAGACATTTTTATTGGTGAGAATATAGACACTTTAAATGGGTTCTAACACTAAGTGTTTTTAATATTACTTTAAGATCAGTATCTTATCGTTATTCATACCCTCTGGAACGTTCTCGTTCAACCGACTTGGAAACAAGTCGGTTTCTTTTTAAGCCAAACTGTAACTTTTAGCCAATAAAATTGATCAAAAAACATTCTCTTTTGCATTTTTTCCTGATTTCTCAAGGGTCACAGTTCAGAAATAATCCCCAATTTCTGCGGACAACTCTTGGGATAAAATAGGCCAACTTTGTAAGCTAAAACTTACACAGATTTAAGGTTTTTGCGGATTGGTAATCCAAAGCATTAGCCCTATGATGAATACATAAGGGAACTGGATGTTTCTAGAAAACAAGAATAAGAAAATAGCGCAAGGAATGGGCAGCACGAGATCAGTAAGACTAGCAACCCGATATGAAAAAGCCCGACAGGATGTCGGGCTTTTTTATTGCCTTATGATTTTAATTTCACTTTGACTTTACAAGATTTAATGTTAAGATATATATCAAAGATATATATCTTGGTTTCGGGAGGTAATTATGGAAATTGCGAAAGTATTTCAAACTGGTCGCAGTCAGGCTGTTCGCTTGCCTAAAGCCTTTCGCTTTAATGGCACGGAAGTGGCCATCAAAAGCTTCGGTCGTGGTGTATTACTCATGCCCATCGACAATCCTTGGGATGTCATGTTAGAAGCAATAAATGAGTTTGAGGTTGGATTCCAATTGGAGCGAGCTGATCAAGGCGAACAGCTCCGTGAGGAGTTCAGATGATTTACCTCTTAGACACAAATATTTGTATCTATGTCATCAACAATAAGCCTCAACAAGTTTTTGAGCGCTTTAAGCAATATCAACTCGGCCAGCTTGCGATTTCGAGTATCACGGCATCTGAGCTGGCTTTTGGTGTAGAGAAGTCTGGATCTGAACGCAATAAACAGGCGTTAAACAAGTTTTTGTCACCTTTAGAGATTCTTCCTTACGATGAACAGGCGATTTGGCATTACGCCAAATTACGCCAGAATCTTCAATCTACAGGTAAACCGATTGGCAGCTTAGATATGCTGATCGCTGCTCATGCTTTGGCATTGGATGTTGTATTAGTTACGAACAATACAAAAGAATTTGAACGAATTGATGGTCTGAAGCTAGAGAATTGGGTCTAATCGCTATATCTAGCCCGCCCTATGCAGGGCTAGAATTCGTATAAGAGATTTATGTTAAATGGATACAGCTTTTGAAAATTTTAACTTTGAATCAGAGATTTCATTTTTAATATGATAAAAACCAAAGGATAAAGAAAATTTTGATTTAGGTATGTCATAAGTGAATTTTTCAGGTGATGTAGAGGTTTTTTTATCTTGTCTTGGAACTAAAGAGTCAAGTTCAGATATTTTGAAAGCAGTTATTCTTGTTGCAAGTGAGTTTGACTCATTAGAGACTAATTTTGGTGGAGAAAAGCTATCCTATTGGCAATTTTTTAAGAGAGGTATTACGTTCAGGTTTAATGAACATCAGATACTAGATACCATTTTCATCTACGTCAAAGAGAATGAAGAATATTACCCATACCCATTTTTAGAAAATCTGATCACAGGTATTAATCACAAAAGTACGATGCAATCTGTAGCTAATTTATTTGGAACCCCCGAAAGAGAAAGTAACAGTTGGCTTAAATACAAAATATTTGATAATTATTTACATTTTGAGTTTCATAATTCATTAGAATTGAAACAAATTACAATGGGACAATATTAATACCATGTTATTAATTTTTATGTATTTTTTTTAAATTTAAAACCTAGATTTGAGTCTAGGATTTTTTAATTTCGTAAAACCGCCATTATGTTAAATTTAGAACATGTTACTTTAAGTTCATAGAGGCTTTGTTGCACAAACCTATCTGTAAAGGCTTTTTCAGCGATATAATTTTCAAATGAAGAAGCCTACACATAAAATCTACCGCACAACCAATTGGCCCGCATATAACCGAGCACTCGTTCATCGCGGAAATATTGCCATTTGGTTTGATCCTGCTACGCAATGGTATGCTCCATCAAAAGGCAAAATAAGGGCGAAATCAAACCTACTCCGATGCAGCCATCCAATGCTGCTTAATGATTAAATCCTTACTCCGTCTGTCTTTACGTATGGTCACTGGCTTTGTGCAAAGTCTGATTAAACTTTGCGGATGAGCAGCTACGAATATCAGTGATATTCGTACACCACGCTTTGTAGAAGACAAAAGCATATTAATATTGCAATCAATTACCAAAAAAGTAGCGATGGGCTGCATCTACTCATAGACTCTACAGGCATGAAGTTTCTAGGTGAGGGCGAATGGAAACGCAAGAAATATGGACCTGAATATCGTCGCCAATGGCGTAAACTTCATATTGGCATAGATGCTAAAACTCTACAAATACGCGCTATTCAGCTTACAACCAATAATGTCAGTGATTCACAGGTGCTTGGTGATTTACTTAATAAGATTCCACAAGATGAGCAGATTGACTCTGTTTATACCGATGGAGCTTATGACACCAAGCAATGCCGTGAGGTCATTGCAGATCGGCAAGCGCATGCGGTGATTCCACCTAGAAAAAAATGCGAAACCTTGGAAAGATACAAAGAGCAGCTCGCTAGATCGAAATGAATTACTTCGAACAGTTAATCTTGGAAGCAGTGCTTCTCAGGCAGGACACTATGGAAAAAATCAGGCTATCATCGGTGAAGTTTGGTTGAAACTAAGATGCACTGCATTAAATTATTAGGAGATAAACTCAGAGCAAGGCGTTTTGATAGCCAAGTCAATGAGATTCATGCACGTGTAGCAGTCCTCAACAGATTTACGGAATTAGGTCGACCACTTACCCAAATTACGCCTTAAATTTAGCTCAATTAGGGGCGCTTTGCATTTCAAATCTTTGTGCAACAAAGCTGTTTGAATAAAAACTTATCTATGTACCTTCAATTTTAAGCATGGTTTGATCCTATCTTTTCAAATAAATGGCCATGCAATACTCAGTAAAAATAATAGCCCTAATACGGCGCAACTCATTTGCCAAAAACGTAAAGGATCTCGTTCAATGATTGCTGGTGGTTTAGAGTTTAATAATTCTTTGGAAGGATGCATTAGATTATGAATGAGTTCAGACAAGGCCTCAAAACGATGTATCGGTTCAATACTCAGCGCTTGGCCTAAAATTTTATCTAACCATATAGGTAAATCTGGCCGATATTTCCTGATGGAATGATATTGAACTTTTTTCATCTGCTTTAAACTGTTACAGCGAGCTAAATCTGTCCCATAAGGTAATTGTTTGGTGAATAAATAATAGGCCATTACCGCCAAAGAAAATTGGTCTGAATGTACAGATGGCGAATGATCAATAAAATACTCCGGTGCCATAAATGCCAAGGTTCCGAGTGCTCGATTCGCATTTTTAGGATTAATTTCGACCAGGCCTCTTACTGCCGTTGAACCATAATCAATCAGTTTAATTTTCATGGCATTTTCTGCATTTATAACCATGATGTTTTTTGGTCGTATATCCTGATGTAGCATTTCCAGCCGGTGCATTGCATTTAAAGCCAAGGCTGTTTGTTGCAAAATTGGTAAAATCTCATCCAGATTTAAAGGCTTTTCTTGGCGATGCAGCCATTGAGCCAAGGTTTCACCCTGTAAATATTCATAACATTGGAATAAATATTTTTTCTCAGTGTTATGTGGATAACACTGCATCAGGTTGTCATGTTTCAGACGTTTCGATACCCAATCTTCGAGTTGAAACTGCTCTACGGCATTTTTATCTTGCTGTAAATCTACCCCCAAAGTTTTTATAACCAAGGGCTGCTGCTGAGTATCGTGTGCCAAATACAGGCAACTGCGATGATTTTGGTGCAAAATTTTATCAATCACATAGCCTTCAAACACTTCACCTTTACTGAGCTGTTGTGGAAATACATAATCCTGCTGAATATGAAACTGATTCAGTTCAGGCAGCTGTTCTACATGGATCACCTGGAGACTTAAGTTATCATCACTGCCCTGTTCTAAAGCTTTTTCAACGAATGCTTTGGCAAGTTGATTTAAATCTGCATCTACTAAAATTAAATCTAATAATTGTTGATCTGTGACAAATTCATAGACCCCATCCGTCATCAGTAAAAAAATATCTTTTTCTTTGAGCTCAATATTTCGATAATCAATTTCAATACGATAGTCGGCACCTAAGGCTCGGCTAAGATAATGCTCTCTTGAAGACAACCAGACACGATGATCATGGGTCAGTAATTCAATTTCATGATCGCGAATGCGGTAAATACGACTATCACCAACATGAAAAACATGGGCTTGTTGCTGTTTTAAAATCAGTGCAGATAAGGTACAGACATAACCTCGGTCTTTATCAAAACGTCCTTGACTTTGTTGAGTCTGTGCATAAAGCCATGAATTGGTCGCGCGGATCACCCGTTCTGCTGAAGTCTGTGTACTCCAGGCATCTGAAGTAGAATAATAGTCAGATAAAAAACTGCCAACGGCGGTTTCTGCTGCAAGATGACTGACATTACTGCTACCGATTCCATCCGCTATAACACAGGCAATACCTTTCTGTTTCAGCACATGTCCTTCGGGCAGATATACTCCATGGAAATCCTGGTTCTGTTGTTTAATTCCGGCAGTAGAATATTGCCCAATACTGACTTTTAATGTTTTTTTCATGCTGAAAGCTCAAAAAGGGATCTATATGATCCCTTTATAAAATGGTGAATATTAAAATTCTTTTTTAACACCAGTACGGACATGGGTTGTATAAAGTGCCAGACCTGTTAATGCCAAACCACCCACCAGATTACCTAAAGCAACCGGCAGTTCATTCCATAGGAAGTAGTCAGCAATCGAGAAGTCACCGCCCATCATCATGGCAAATGGGAACAGGAACATGTTAACGACAGAGTGCTCAAAGCCCATGGCAAAGAACAGCATAATTGGCATCCACATGGCAATGAATTTGCCACTCACCGTAGTAGACATCATCGCGCCAATGACACCTAATGACACCATCCAGTTACACAGCATGCCACGGATAAAAATAGTCATCCAGCCGGCGAATCCGTATTCGGCATAACCTAATGTCCGCTCCTCGCCAATATGCGCAATTTTCACGCCGACAGGGTTTGGATCCGCTGCAAAACCCATGGTATAAACCGCTGCCATGAGCACTGCAACGACTAAACAGCCTGTAAAGTTCCCTACAAACACCAAGCCCCAGTTTTTTAGAATACGTCCCCATGTCACCCCTGGGCGTTTATCTAGCCATGCCAGCGGCGTAAGTACAAATACCCCAGTTAACAGGTCATAGCCCAATAAATACAACATACAAAAACCAACTGGAAACAGGAGCGCACCAATTAGTGCTGATCCTGTTTGCACGGCTATGGTAATGGCAAATACTGCTGCCAGTGCCAAAATCGCACCTGCCATAAAGGCACGAATCAATACATCACGGGTTGCCATATGTAATTTGGATTCACCCGCATCTACCACTTTTTTTGCAAACTCTGCAGGAGCAAGATATGCCATGTCATCGTCCTCATTTTTAATATCTGGACCTGTTTTTAAACAAAAAGACGCCTAAGGTCTTTGAAACCTTAGGCGTCGTTGCCTTAAATATCAGAACAGGTAATTTTGTTATGGCGCCATTGCCATGCTTGTTATAAATAAAGCAAAAGCTGTGCCATAAATTATTTAAAAATCATTCAATTTTTTACGCTCTATTTAAAGCTACTTTCGTCCTCTAGTTGGCATGAGAACTGCATTAATGAAAATTCACATAAATGTATTTCAAAAATAATCTGGAGATTTTTATGATTACCCATCGTCAACAAGTAACTGACATGATCATTTCAGCGAAAGTTTTAAAGTCAATTAAATGGGCAGATGTCGCCAAAGAAATTGGTCTTTCTAAAGAATGGGTAACGGCTGCCTGCCTGGGACAAATGGCATTTAATAAACAGCAGGCAGAGAAAATTGGTCAGATTTTTGACCTTAATGATGAGGCAGTAGCATGGCTGCAAATTGTACCTTACAAAGGCTCTTTACCAACCAGTGTGCCTACGGACCCTTTAATTTACCGCTGGTATGAAGTTGTAAATGTATATGGTTCGACTATTAAAGAGCTGATCCATGAAGAATTCGGTGATGGCATTATGAGCGCAATCGACTTCAGCATGGATATTCAGCGTGAGGAAAACCCGAACGGTGACCGGGTAAATGTCGTATTGTCTGGCAAGTTTTTACCTTATAAAACCTATTAATTAATCGTTTGATAAAGCCATCATATTGATGGCTTTTCATTTCTTCGTAAGGAGATCTTTTATATCACCGTCTTTATCCTTATTTAATTTTGACTATACACAGCTTCTGGGTATAAGAGGAACCGACATCAATATAGTGACAGTTATCAATCTGGGTATGTTTTTTCACAATGGTATACCCTAAATAGGTTTTGAACTGAACCGTACCGGGTTTGTCGGAGACTTTTTTATTTAAGTTAGGCCACCTGACCTAACGGGTTAATCTTATCATAGTACATTGCTTCAAACTCAAAAGGCGATACATAACCCAGTGCGCTGTGTACACGCTCTTTATTAAACCAATCGACCCAGTTTAGTGTCGCAAGTTGTACATCTGCTAAACCTTGCCAATCTGCTTTTAAATATTCAATCACCTCTGTTTTGTATAAGCCATTCACCGTTTCAGCCAAAGCATTATCGTATGAATCACCAGTTGTACCGACTGATGCTCGTAAATTTGCAGCTTCTAAACGATTGGTATAGCGAATAGAAAGATATTGAACACCTCTATCTGAATGATGAATTACATTCTTTGGCATGCCTCGATCATGCAATGCTTGTTCCAATGCATCGAGCACCATATCTGTATTCATCCGTGTAGATACTTTCCATCCAACAATTGCTCGTGAGAACACATCAATAATAAATGCGGTGTAGACCCAGCCAGAATTGGTTTGAATATACGTAAAGTCACTGACCCATAATTGGTCAGGTAGAGGTGGATCAGGAAATTTGAACAACACTTATAAGTGATATTTTGCTCCCCAAATGATGTTATAAACATCAATATATGGAGTATTTTATGACACGTAGACCAAGAAGAAATCATTCAAATGACTTTAAAGCTAAGGTAGCACTTGCTGCGATTAAAGCAGAAAAAACACTTGCTGAATTGAGTGCTGAATTTGATGTTCATCAAAACCAAATTATTGACTGGAAAAATCAACTGATTTCAGCTTCCTCGCAAGCTTTCGATCAATCAAAAGCTCCAACAGAACCACCCATCGATCTAAAAAAACTACATGCAAAAATCGGTGAGCAGGCATTAGAAATTGATTTTTTAGAAGGTGTGTTGAAGAAACTGGGTCGCTTCAACCACAAAAGTTAATCGATGACTCACTTCAGATTTCAGTATCTAAGCAAGCTAAGCTGCTGAAAGTCTCCCGTGGTTGTTATTACTATCGCCCAAAACCTGTGAGTGAATCAGATCTGAAGCTGATGCGCTGTATGGATGAGTTACATATGCAATACCCTTTTGCAGGTAGCCGTATGATGCGTGATTTATTGAATCGTCAAGGACATCATATAGGACGACGTCATACACGTACTTTAATGAAGAAAATGGGCATTAATGCGTTATATCGTAAACCAAATCTAAGTCAGGCCAATCAAGCTCACCGTAAATATCCATATCTGCTCAAAGGATTGGCTATTCAGCGCAGTAATCAAGTGTGGTCTACGGATATAACGTATATCCCTATGGCAAAAGGCTTTGTTTATTTATGTGCTGTGATTGATTGGCATAGCCGCAAGGTACTTGCGCATAGAGTATCGATTAGTATGGAGGTTACATTTTGCATAGAAACATTAAATGAAGCTATTGAAAAATATGGCCGACCTGAAGTCTTTAATACAGACCAAGGCAGTCAGTTTACCAGTGATGCATTTATTGATGTATTGAAATCAAATGGCATTCAAATCAGTATGGATGGTAAAGGTCGATGGGTTGATAATGTGATGGTTGAACGATTATGGCGGAGCGTTAAATATGAAGAGGTGTATCTCAAAGCCTACAGCAATGTTTTGGATGCGAAGAAGCAATTAAACGCATATTTTGAATTTTATAATTTGAAACGACCTCATTCGAGTCTGGACAAAATGACTCCAGATGAGTTTTACTATGACCAGCTACCACAACAAAATAAGGTAGCTTAACTAGAGCAGAGTATCACTTATAAATAAGCTTTTAGTTGTTCAAACAAGTGGGACCACCTCTGTGTATGGGCATCAGCATTATTATTAATGGCTCGACTAGTCCAAGGTTTTGCTCATGGAGGTGAAACAGCAACCTCTTATGCATATATTGCAGAAATAGCCCCTCCTCCGCGACGTGGTTTATGGTCAAGTATGTCTTTTTTTGCTGTTGGTGCGGGATCTCTTGTTGCCACTTTATTTGTAGCCATACTAAATATCATTTATTCAGATGCACAAATGTATGAATGGGTCTGGCGTATTCCTTTTGCTATTGGTGGTGTATTAGCTTTTTTTGCAATTTACTTACGTCGAAATATGCTTGAAACACATATTGAAAGTGACAAGAATGAACAAGTAGATGAGGTGAATTGGCCTTTATCAAAAATTCTAATTTCTGGATTTAAACTTTTTTGGTATGAAGCTGGTTCTACTTTAACTTTTTATACTTGGGTTTCATGTACAGCTATATATGCGATTGGTATTCAAAAAATGCCAGCAAAAGATGCATTTATTATGAGTTGTATAGCTCAGGTGATATATCTGATTTGCTTACCTTTTCAAGGTTTATTGTCAGACTATATTGGTAGAAAAAGCAATACATTAATTACCTATATTGGGTCTTCTTTATTACTCTTTCCTTTATGGTCTTTAATAAGTAATGAGCCTTGGACATTATTAGTTGCTCAAACTATCGGTCTTTTAACGATGGGTTTTTTAATGTCATGTAAACCTGCTGCAATGTCGGAACAAGTACCAACAAAATATAGAACAAAGTTTTTCGGAGTCTTTATGTCATTAGCTGTAACTATTTTTGGTGGAACAGCTTCTTATGTAAATACCTGGTTATATTCAATTGATAAAGGATGGATATTTAATGCCTATCTGATCATTGTTTCTATCATAGCTACAATCACAGTTCTTACATGGAAAAATAATACAGGTATTGATCTAAATAAAATTAAGTAATTTAACTATTTATAGAGAGAGGTTATGTGGTATGTAATGCATAACCTCTTTTTTAATGAGGTAGATATGAAAAGTAAAAAATTTAAAGATAGAACTGTTTTAGTTACTGGTGCAGGTAGTGGAATTGGAGCAAAAATTGCTGAGCATCTTGGCTTATTGGGGGCTACCGTCGCTATTGTAGATATTAATAGCAACATACTAGAAGCTAAAAAAGAAGAGTTTTTAGCTAAAGGCATTAACGTCTTGACCTACTGTGCTGATATTTCCAAATATGACAGCTGTAAAATTGCATATGAATATTTTTATAACAAAATTGGATTTATTGATACATTAATAAATAATGCTGGAATTTCTCCCAAGCATAAGGGAAAACCTCATAAAATTTGGGAGTTAGCACCTGAAGAATGGGTTACTGTAGTAAATGTTAATTTAAATGGAACTTTTAATTTTATAAGCCTTTTAGTTCCAGAAATGATAAATAATAAATTTGGAAAAATTATTAATACTTCTTCTGTGGCAGCCAATGCTTTTTTACCTATAGTATCTTGTCACTACAGTGCAACTAAAGCTGCTATCACAGGTTTAACTCGTCATTTAGCGGGTGAGCTAGGAGCTTATAATATAAACGTAAATGCAGTTGCGCCTGGACGTATTGAAACTCCAATGGTTACAGCTGTCGGTGAGAAGGTAAATAATATATTCATAACAGATACTCCCTTAGGTCGATTGGGAGCACCACAAGAAGTAGCGGAGGTGATTGAGTTTTTGGCATCCGATCAAAGTAGTTTTGTTACAGGTCAGATAATCGATGTAGCTGGTGGATGGCTTATGAGGTAGAAATAATGGGGGTAAACCCCATTATTTTTTGGCTTAGAGATTAAATTTGATTGGACTGTATTAGAGCTTGCCTTAAGGTTTCATGAGTAATTGAGGGTACAAAATTTTTACTATAAGAATTAGTCAAAGTATGGGAGACAATAGTATTTAAGTCTTCCTCATTTAATTCATCGTTGTAACCTAAATCATAAATTGTTGTAGGTAAATCCACTGATTTTAAGAAAGTTATTAATTTATCGATGAAGATAGGATCTCTTTTTTCTAAAATTGCTTGAACAACTGTTCCATAAGAAACTAATTCACCATGTAAGTTTGAAGAAAGTTCAGGGACTGCTGTCAAACCTCTAATAAGTGCATGAGCTAATGATAGTCCTCCACTTTCAAACCCCAAACCACTAAGTAATACTGTTGATTCAACTACTTTTTCAACAATGTTAGTTGTCTTTTTGAGTTTGACATCTTCTAAAGCTAACTTGCCCCAGTTTAATAGGTTTTCATATGTACTATTTGCAAGGAGGAGTGCGGTTTCAAGCGGAGGAGTTCCAAATGAATTTAGGCCATTTGAATTTTTACATTGATTCGCTTCGAACATTTTACTTATTGCATCTCCAATTCCAGCGGAAAAAAATCTAGCAGGAGCTTGTACAATAACTTCAGTATCGACGACTATAAGATCAGGGTTAGATTTAGTTTTTTCAACCGCCTGTACTTTATGCATTTCATCATAAATAATAATTAAACGGCTAGTAGGTGTGAACCGTACCGGGTTTGTCGGAGAGTCAATATTCTGAGAGACTATCCCGATGACAAAATTAAAATATACCCCTGAAATCAGAGAAAGAGCGGTTCAATTATTGATTGAATCTGAAAAAGATTATCCTTCTACTTGGGCTGCAATCACAGCAATTGCGCCTAAGATTGGTTGTACTCCTGAAACACTTCGTGCCTGGCATCAAAAGCATTTAGATCAGCAAAATCCTATTAAAGTACAACAGATATCTGATCAAGAAAAAATGAAGCAAATGGAACGTGAAATTAAAGAATTAAAGCGTGCCAATGAAATTCTACGTAAAGCAGCCGCTTTTTTCGCCCAGGCGGAGCTCGACCGCCCACACAAATAATGGTGGATTTTATCCATAACAATAAGGCGTTATATGGTGTTGAGGCGATTTGTAGAATTTTACCGATCGCACCTTCAACCTATTACCGGACTCTAGATCTCTGTGAAAATCCAGAACATCGAGCAAAGCGAGATTTACATGACTTGCATCATGCTGAGGAGATTAAACGAATTTGGAAGGAAAGTTCAGGTCGATATGGTGTACGTAAAGTCTGGCAAAAACTGAAACGTGAAGGCTATATTATTGCGCGCTGTACAGTTGCTCGATTGATGCAAAAGCTAGGAATACAAGGTGTTTGGCGTGGTAAGAATAAACAGACCACCCGTAGCCGAGATGACCAAAAACGAGCAGATGATTTAGTGAAACGTAATTTTAGTGCTGATCGACCTGACCAATTATGGGTCAGTGACTTTACGTATATTCAAACCAATTCTGGCTGGGTCTACACCGCATTTATTATTGATGTGTTCTCACGAGCAATTGTTGGATGGAAAGTATCTACACGGATGAATACAGATATGGTGCTCGATGCATTGGAACAAGCATTGCATGATCGAGGCATGCCAAAGAATGTAATTCATCATTCAGATAGAGGTGTTCAATATCTTTCTATTCGCTATACCAATCGTTTAGAAGCTGCAAATTTACGAGCATCAGTCGGTACAACTGGTGATTCATACGATAATGCTTTGGCTGAAACGGTGAATGGCTTATACAAAACAGAGGTGATTGAATATTTAAAAGCAGATTGGCAAGGTTTAGCAGATGTACAACTTGCGACACTAAACTGGGTAGATTGGTTCAATAAAAAGCGTGTACACAGTGCACTGGGTTATGTATCGCCTTTTGAGTTTGAAGCAATGTACTATGATAAGATTAACCCGTTAGGTCAGGTGGCCTAACTTAAATAAAAAAGTCTCCGACAAACCCGGTACGGTTCAGTGCATCATTTGAGGCAATAGTTGGGCAAATAGTAATAGGCACATCTAGAGATTTTGCTACGGCTTTGGCTGTATCCATTGCTTTCCCTCCTCCTAGACCGATGATAGTCTGTGGGGAGTGTTTTGAAATTCCTTCGATCATTAAATCAATTACTTTATATGTACATTCACCACTAAATTCAAAAGCTGAATATTCAATTGATTCGGCTTTTAAAGAGACCGTAACCTTATCTAAGATACTTCCCTCAGTTGCTTTGTCATAAATAATCGCAATATTATTAAATTGATACTTTCTAAGAATCAGACCTATACTAGATAAAGCATCCGGTCCTTGAACATATTCACCTGGGAACCCCATAATTTTTAACATTTTTTCCCCTTATCAATATTCAGTTTTCTGAGGATAACCGATATTGTTTATATTCCTAATAACTAGAAAAAAATGCCAAATCAATTAAGAGATGGCATTTTTATACTGAAAAATAAGCCTTTATCGAATAATTTTTTCAAGTTCTGAATCAGGAATCCCTATATTCTTATAGTGAGCTCGTGTGCTCTCAAGTTTTGTAAATACATCTTCATATCCAGTAGCTTTACCATACGGATCAACATAGGTGTAACCGCCATGAACGATAAAAAGTGTAATCATTTCTGTAACGTCTTCAGGAACGAATAAAGTATGTGTTTCACCTGGTGGTTCATATGCAAATGATTTTTCTTCTGCAATCCAATCATGTTCTAAATAGTACCAGCGACCTTTTAATACGAAAGCATGTACAGTTCCTGTATGACGATGACAAGATAAAACACCACTCTTACGTACGCGTAATAAATTTACATAATAGCCAGCGCTAGTGTTGAGTAATAGAGGTTTAAAACTCACTGATTCAGAAGTTGGAACCCATAGATTATCATCCTCTAAATATTTATCTAAGACTCCAGGAAGCACTAAATCAGGAGACATATAAGGTACTTGTGGAAGTTGAAAAGGAACAACATCTTCAACATCTGCTAGCATAGGGGTATTTTGTAGTGTCATATTATTCTCCTTGAATATGAATCTTGAATAAACGAGATATTAACAAAAGAAAAAAAGCTGTTGATTGCATGAAATTCAAATCACATGTGAATAACAGGCAAGGTAGGCTGTTATTGAAATTGGGTATAATGAAATTTGTTCAAAACAGTTCATAATTTTTTGAGGTTCATATATGGATAACTATCGACAAATGATGGCTTTTATGTGGGCCTATGAACATGGCAGCTTTTCAGCTGCTGCTAGAGCACATGATTTAACCCCTTCGGCCATGAGTAAGTTAATAAGTAGATTAGAAAATAGATTGGGTGTCAGATTGTTTCAAAGAGGAGCTAGGCAACTCACATTAACAGAAGAGGGTTTAGCTTATCTAAAAAGTGCAAAGAATGTAGTTTCTGCTATGGCAGAAGCTGATTCGTTAGCTGAAGGATTACCTACAAGAATTAGTGGTAATTTGAAGATAAGAACTATGCCTACATTTGCTAAACATCAAATCCTACCTTGGTTACCAGAGTTTTTAGATAAATATCCTTTAATAAATATAGAATTTGAGTTAAATGCTGTTTATCAGGATGACTTTGATCGTGGAACTGATATTGCAATTTATGGAGGAGTTCTACCTTCTTCCTCTAGAGTAGCGACAAGGATTGGCGAAAGTGAATGGATAACTTGTGCATCTCCAACCTATTTAAAAAAATATGGAAATCCAACTCACCCTATAGATTTATTAAAGCATAGATGTTTTCATTTCAATTTTTCTAGTAGTTGGAATAACTGGGATTTTTTTGAAAATAATGAAAATTTTACTATTCCTATTAAGCCTTTAGCTTCTTTTTCTCAAGGGGATTTTTTAAGAGATTTGGCTCTTCAAGGAGAAGGAATTATACGATTAGCTGATTACCATATAGGGAATGACATTAGGCTAGGTAAACTGGTTCCAATTCTAGTGGAATATAAATCTAGAATTATAGAGCCTCAGTACATAATTTACGTTAACCGAAAACTACAAAGCCCAAGAGTTAAATGTTTTATTGAATTTTTACAGAAAAAAATAAAATTACACCCTTGGAAAATAAACACTTAATAATTTAATTTAATTTAATTTATGAGTTAACTCCAACCTAATGGCAGTACAATGCAATGTATTATCGAGGTTTATGGTAAAGAAGATGAACAGGATTTACTAACCTTAGCTAATGTTGAGATGACGTGGCTACATAACGCTGATCCTGTTCAAGGTAGTCAACTAGCAGATACGATCAAGTCTCTCACGCTACCAAGCGAAAAGCTAAGCCGATTTGCTTATATAGCTGGCGAATTTTCATCAGTTAAAGCTATTCGGCACTATCTAAAAAAAGAAAAAAATTGGGCAGTAAACGAACTATATGCTTTTTCCTACTGGAAATCAGGTATTGCTGAAGATAAATCATCTAATGATCGAAGAGCGGAGAAAGAGGAAAAATAGATATAATTAATTGATTTACAAATTTTCGTTTTAACCTTAAATGCTCATATATAGCTAAGTAACCTAAGTTTAACATGGAAATAAATAAAAAATTTTACTCTATAATATATAGATGAGTAATGAAAAATATTAAAGAGTAAGGCTTTTTCAGGGACTATGTTACCAAGTTATTTTATATGGTTGCCCATCTCATTTTAAACAACAATAAGGGCTTTGGATTTTCTAGTCATAAATTCAATTAAAAATGGGGGTATTACCGTTTTATTTTTTTAGACATAAAAGCTCTAAATTAAAGTGCACTGCTCTTTAAAAGAGCAGCGATGTTACTTTTATTTGGTCTTATAGCCTTCCATTGGAGCCATACCTTTTTCGAAATCATCCTGTTGTGTATTGGTTGAAAAATCGATGGCGGTGGCGTAGGTGGTCATCAGATACTCCTGCATACCAGCAGGAATTTTCAGATCGTCCATATCGTTTGGACTGAGTTTCAACCGGATGCTGGACTCATCGCCGCTTTGTACTTTCTGCACCCATTTCGGTTCATTAATCAATGCACGTCCCAAAGCAACCAAATCGGCCCCTTCACACAGAGCTGCATCTGCATCAGCAGGGGTTTTAACAGTACCGACGGTAATTACAGGAATACTATCGCCTACTACCGCTTTAAACTGCGCTAACAGTGTTTGGGTATTGCTTCTATCGTTAAGCGATGTGCGGTTATAGCTGCCGATGGATAAATGCAGATAATCAATTTGTGATTTAATGTTATTCACGAAATAAAGCGAGTCTTCTAAACGAATCCCTGGGTTTTCCAGTTCTTCAGGAGAAATGCGGTAGCCTAGAATAAAGTTGTCATCGGCATATTCGGCAATGACAGCTTTTACGGCTTTAAGTAACTCGAATACGAATGTCATCCGCGCATCACGGTTACCGCCCCATTTATCGGTACGGTGATTGGAGTGTGGCGAGAAAAACTGTTGGATAAGATAAGTATTTGCACCATGAATTTCTACACCGTCAAAACCAGCTTCAATGCTACGACGGGTGATTTGGGCAAATTCTTGAATAATAGTTTCAATCTCATCATTAGTCAGTTCACGTGGCTCTTCTGAATTGGGTGGATACACTGCAGCCACTGCAGAGGCAGAAACAGGCTGCACGCCACGTAAAATACTTGTAAGGGATTTTCGACCCGCATGAAAAATTTGAAGGATAGCTTTTGTACCGTCAATTTTTATAGCATTTGCCAGTTTTCGGAAACCTGAAATTAGGGCGTCATTGTGTAACATTGGACCGCCTTCAAAACCTTTACCATTTTCACTACACGCAGTAGCGGCAGTAATCAGCATACCCACACCACCGCTGCGTAAGCGGTAATATTCGATTTCATCTTCAGTTAATGCACCATTGTAAAAACTGGATTTGGTCGTCATTGGCGCCATAACCACTCGATTTTTTAGAGTAACGCCATTTTTTAAAGTATAAGGTTGTAAGAATTTGTAAACACTCATTTTAATACTCTATTTATTTGATAATTAACGAATCGGGCGGTAATGTATAGGAATCCAACGATAACTGCCGTCTTTCTCTGCACGAATATGACCTAAGCCAGGGAAAGGCAAATGTGCACCAGCAATTAAAATTTCGCTTTGGGCGATTTTGGGCATCACATTCAGGCGGCTTTTGCGAGCAGAAATAGAATCAGCATCAAAATCTACTGCCACTTCAGGATATTTCATTTGAATCGCGTGGTTGTGCATTAAGTCACCCCAGACCAACATTTTTTCCCCTTTAGACTCAAATTCAAAACCGCTGTGTCCAGGGGTATGGCCAAATAACGGAATCGATTTCACCTTTGGAAGTACTTCATCGCCAGCATTATAAAATTTGACCCGATTTGCTTTTAAATATGGCTTAGCAGCCTCTCTTGCCCATTGCACAAAAGGCTTAGCGTTATCTGAAATTTGTGCCATCGGTGTATCTAACCAAAAAGTTTTTTCTTGATTTGATAAATAAATGAAGGCATTTGGAAGTGAATGAGATCCATGCACGTGTAGCAGTCCTTAACAGATTTACGGAATTAGGTCGACCACTTACCCAAGTTACGCCTTAAATTTGGCTCAATTAGGGGCGCTTTGCATTTCAAATCTTTGTGCAACAAAGCCGGATAAGGCTAATACAGAATCTATTCCCACGGAACCCCAGAAGACCAGTTCTCGATCAGCAAATCTATAAAGGCGCGTATTCTCGGTGACAAATGCTTCTTACTGGGGTAAATAAGCCTTATCGGCTCAGGAGGGAAAGGGAATTCCTTCAGAACAGGTATCAGCGTTCCGTTACGTAAATCATCCCCAATTAGATAAGTAGGCAGATGAACAATTCCGAAACCTGAAATAGCTGATACCCGCATGGCTTCTGAACTGTCGAGGTTAAGACGTCCCGGACCTTCATAGATAAAAGTGCCCTCTGAAGTAGCAAAGCGCCAGTTACGTCTTTTTTCGGAACTGAGCAGAAAGATTGTATCATGTCCTGTTAGTGCCTGAGGCGTTTCCGGTACTCCTCGCAAAGCTAAATATTCAGGTGATGCGCAGGTTACAATATGCTGAGTCGCTATTGTTCGGGTGAGGATACGCGAATCATCCAAGGGCTCGCCAATTCGGATAGCAATATCGAAACCTTCTTCAATAAGATCGACATACCTGTCGGTGAAAGACACTTCTGCCCGGAGATCTGGCCAGTGCTTCAGAAGCGTATCCAGAACAGGAAGAATATGCCGCTGACCAAAAGAAAGTGGCGCACTCAACTTTAGAGTTCCCGTCGGACGAACTCTGCGCATGGCCATAGTAGCATCAACCTCCTCCAGATCATCGAGTATCTGACGGCAGCGATCAAACATAATCCGTCCCTCATCCGTCAGGCTCAGCCGTCTTGTCGTGCGATTCAGCAAGCGGACACCAAGTCGGGACTCCAGCCGCACAATGCTTTTTCCGACGGCCGATCTGGTCAATCCTAATGTAGAAGCCGCGCGGGTATAGCTCCCCGCTTTAACTACAGCGACAAAAGCGGCGATATCACCAATTCTGTTGATTTCCATCCTTAAACACTCCTGTAATTTAGGGACCTATGCGTTCCTGTATATGGGAATCATATTCCCTAATATTTGATATATCATATATTTCTGTAGTTATTTTATACAAATTTAAACCGGAATATTTATGCTTAATGAAAAAACCAAACAGGCCGTTAAAGAATGGTCAGAAAGCCTGGCTGGCCTCGGCCCGATTCTCAAAGGTGAAGATACTATTACCCCTATGAGCGAAGTCCGTAATGCGTATACTCGCATGCTAGCAAAAAATCCTGCACCTGCTGGCGTTAGCTTTAACGACGTGAACATGGGCGGGGTACTCGGAACACTGGTCATACCTGATGTCTTGAAAACCGATGCGATTGTCATGTATATCCATGGTGGAGCTTACATTGTCGGCGAATCGGCAGGCTATCACGGTATAGGCGGTAACTACGCCAGCATGCTGGGAGCACGTGTCTACATGCCAGATTATCGCCTTGCACCAGAGCATCCTTTTCCGACGCCGGTTCTAGATACAGTGCGTGCGTATGAGTGGTTGATTGAGCAGGGCTTTGACGCCAGTAAGATTGTTCTGGCCGGAGAATCTGCAGGCGGAGCCATGGTCATTACAGTCATGGTTGCAGCACGCAACAAAGGGCTTCCACTGCCCGCTGCAGGGGTCTCTATCTCACCTTGGGCAAACCTGGAGCATAGTGGAATATCAATGACTAACCGAGAAGGTCTTGATCCTCTAAATACTAAGGCTGGACTGGATTTTCTGGCCCGTGCTTTTCTTAGTGATGCATTGCCTAATCATCCGATGGCTTCACCAGTTTTTGCCGATGTGACTGGCCTGCCGCCAATACTCATTCAGATTGGTGAGAACGAACTGATGCTGAGCGATGCCATGCGTCTGGCAACCCACCTTGGTGATAACCGGGTGCGCGTAAATCTAGAAGTCTGGCCGGGCATGTTCCATGCATGGCATTTCTTTTCCACGCTTCAGCCAGAGGCGCTGCAGGCCCTGGAAAGTTCAGTAGTCTTTATTCAGCATGCTCTGAAGGATGTAGCTAAATAGTCATCATTAATGCTTATGTTTCAATTAGCGGCGCTGGTAACAGCGCTCGTCAGGAGTAAAAATGATGCATTCCCTGCAAGACTTCTATTTCCCTCCCTATGATCTTGAAAAACACGCCACCTATATATATCCGAAAGCAGACCAGTATTAAGCAACAAAGTATTGATATACAGTTTTTGGCGGTAGATCCAACTGGCAAGAATCTCACGGATGATCCATCTACATGGAAACAGGTGTCTTTTAATTTGACATAAAATCTCTTATTCGAAATCTGAATTTTCCACTAAATATCCACCCATTTAACATAATGGTTGTTATGCGAAGTCGACTTGTAATGCAATTTGCATTACACTATTCCTAGTACATTAAACACTTGGGAAATATGATGGCTACTGTTAACTTCAGGGTTGATGAAGCCCTTAAAGAAAAATCTTATTCAATCCTTAAAGAGCAAGGTATTGCACCTACGGATTTCTTCACTAGTATTCTTGAGTATGTTGCTACGACTGGGAAACTGCCCGTCAAAAAAGCTTTGCTTTCGGAAGAAGATGAAGAATTATTAGCTCTTGTCCGTAAGCGCATTAACGATCCTAAAGAGATGTTTGAGGAAGTCACACTAGATGACTTATAAGCTTTTACGTCACAAGGACTTTACAGCAGAATGGGAAAAACTCCCTGTTGCTATACGAGATCAATTTAAAAAGAAACTAGCTAAAGTCATAGAGCAGCCACATATTCCAAAGAACATGCTTAGAGGCGATCTTGCAGGTTGCTATAAAATCAAATTATTAAAAGCTGGTGTCCGACTTGTCTATCAAGTTAAAGATGATCAGGTAGTTATCCTGCTCATTACCGTCGGAAAACGAGCTGATAGCATAGTTTATGACGAAGCGAAAAAGCGAATTAAAGACTAAAAATGGGAGCTTATAGCTCCCATTTCTGTGTTATTCCCCAATTAAAATGTCTATTCTGCCTTCGTATAACGTGTATTATGTTAATTTAGAAAATTTATAAATCATCTTCATTTAAGTTATTTATCAAGACTTGAGATTGAACGTTTTAAGGAGAAACGGCTGTAGAAAAAAATCAATAATCCTAATGCATAAAAAATACCAGATAACAGAAGTAATGAAAATCCAGCAGCATACAACAACCAGACTGCATACATTGTTGCAATACTTGCAATGACAATATGTTTTGTCCGTTTATTGCGAATCGATTCTTTTAAGTAAAAAGCAGAAACTAAAAAGTATGGCAATAAGATCATAACTGATGAAATTAACAATAATTGTGTGTAATTTTTATTGAAAAAACAAACGGCAATCAATGATAGTTGTACGACAATAGACGTTAGCCATAGAGAGGCAATTGGCACACTATTTTGGTTAGTTTTCAAAAATATTTTTGGGAAAGCCCCATTTTTTGCAGCTAGATAAGGAATCTCTGTTGCAAAAAGTGTCCAGCTTAAATATGAAGATGAAACAGAAATAATCAGACCAAGTGTAATCACGAAAGTACCAGGAATACCGATCAATTGCCCTAAAATAGTTGCCATTGATGGATTATGCATACCTGCGATTTCACTACGGATATTTATGCCATAAGCCAGTACTGTCACCATCACATAAAAAGCCAGTGCCAGCAATACACCAAGCAGCGTTGCTTTTCCAATGTCATTTCGCTTTTTAGCACGAGAGGAAAGTACAACCGCACCTTCAATTCCTGTAAATACCCAGAGTGTAATCAGCATGACATCACGTACTTGTTGCCATACGGGCATTTGAAGTGAAGTATCCAAGAAATTCAGTTTGAATAATTCGAGTTTAAATGCGACAAATGAAAAAATAATAAAAATAACCAATGGAATAATCTTGGCAATGGTTGCCATAAGATTGACCAGTGCGGCTTCTTTGATACCACGGCTGACCAACCAATGGACGAGCCAGACAAATAGAGATGAACCAATTAGAGCGTAAAGTGTATTGCCTTCGCCAAAGTAGATGTGTTCAGGTGTATCTGTAAACATACCTACGGCTGAAAATGCGATGACGACATAACCGACAATGCCGATCGTGGTACATAACCAGTAACCCCAAGCGGAACAAAAACCAATCAGATCACCAAATCCTTCACGGGCGTAGTTATAAATTCCACCGTCAAGATCTGGTCGTTGTCGTGTTAAATAAAGCAGGGAGAAGGCCAAAAAAATAATACCAATGCCTGTAATCAGCCATGCAAAAAGCAAGGCTGATCCATTGGCTACAGCAGCCATATTTTGTGGCAAACTAAACACACCAGAACCGACCATAGAGCTAAACACGAGTGCGGTTAAGGATAGCAAGCCAATTTTAGAAGTTGACATAAAAATTATTCTTGAAAAAACTGAGAAAGTTTCTGAATGTGTTCAGGACCTATGCCACAGCAGCCACCAATCATGGATGCACCAGCGTGTTGCCACTGTTTTGCAAATGTTAGATAAGCATCTGGATCTAGATCTTTACGAACTTCATCCAAACCATCATTGGCTGTTGCTTCACTGTTTTGTGGTGGAAAGGCATTTGCATAAGCACCAATTTTGACACCAGACGGAAGTAGGCTACGGATTTTTTGATCTGCATTTTTATGACTTCTGGCTGACAGCAATTGGGTAAATAAACGTTGCATTTGCACCGAGTTCATGTACAATCTTGAAGCTTGACTGGATATTGCTTCACCAGAACGTAAGCTTTGCTTTAGTTGAGCTTGCTTCGTCTTATTAATAAATGATACCCAAAATTCACGTCCGTCTTTTGCCACAGTAACTGTGAATCGTTCTAACTTCTGCGAGGCAAGATTGTGTTTCTGCAAGCCAAAAGTCAAGTCTGGAGAGAGTGCTCCAATAATTGGTTTTGCTAAACTTGCTTTAGATTGATCAATCAGTTCTGCACGATCAAGAACCGAATAAATAAGACAGCCTGTTGAATATTGGCCACTTTCTTGGACCGCGAGCTGGCTTGATGGGTGGCAATTGCGCTTTACCTTCCGTGACTTCACGTCAAAACGTTCCTGACCTATGGTGGTACCACAGGCATAATCTATTGGTGTTAATGAACTGTCACCAGCACGAATGAAGTCCAAATTACTTCTTTTACCAATTTCTGGTGCCTCTGTTAGTGCCAGAGCAGACCATTCTGGTTGTCTAAAGGGAGCACCTCTACGTGCAAGTTCGCGTCCGAATCCGCCATAGGCTTGTTTTAATTCTTCTTCGCTATAGGCAGGTTGGCTACGAGCATGACCGGCACGGACACCCGTTACAAAACTGTTAATATCGAGTTCTGGTGGAGTTTGATGAGCAACCTCATAACCCAGTGCATAGCTAATTTTTTCTACGGCAGATGCATTTTTTGAAACTTGGGCTTCGGCTGAAGCTGGGTGTTGAGATGCATAATAAACGGGAACAAGTGCAGCACCGCCTAGAATAACAGCTACAGCAATGGGTAAGGCTTTACTCATGTGAAACCAGCATCTTTACCAAGCAAATTAAAGACCTTGTATCTGATGAGGAATATCGTCAACTTCAGCAAGATCTTTTGGTACAGCCTGATAGAGTGACCTAAAAGAATGGCGGTGGTATTCGCAAAGTACGTTGTCTCAAGGTAAAAAGGGAAAAGTGGTTCTGATTTTTATTGGGTCACCGAGAATATATAAATGATCAGATCTTTTTCTTATTGGCTTATCCAATATGCATAGGCATAATTATAGCCATAGCCATAACCTGCACTTGAACGCTGAATATCATTCAAGATCACGCCATTGACCTTGACGCCAGCCTGTTCAAAGCGATTGACCGTTAATTCCAGTTCTTTCATTTGAGTCTGTGCATAACGTGCAATCAACAAATTCACACCTGCATGTTGCGAGATGATAATCCCGTCAGTCACTGCAAGAATAGGTGAAGTATCAATCAGGATATGATCATATTGACTGGATAACTGAGTTAGCATTTCCCCAAATAATGGAGTACTGAGTAACTCGGATGGATTCACCTGGACCAGCAGCTACATTGATTCGAATTTTAGATGCTCACCCAAGCCTTATTTGAAAAAATTACTTAAAAAATGGGAGCTTAAGGCTCCCATTTTTATTTCGTATAAGGTGTATTATGTTAATTTTAGAAAATCTTAATCTTTAACTAACATAATCTTCAGTTGATATCACTTGCATATGCAAATTCAAAAGCGGCCAAATGTTGCATGGACAGACCAGCAGTCTGATTAACGCCATTAAATTCCAAGTCTAGTCGCACAAGCATCATGAATAACTTTTACCTTATAACCAAAATCAGAAGCAGCACGAACAGCAGCATCAACACACTTCTGGTGCAGGACCAGAAATCATCACAATATTGTTCCGTGCATTGCTCAAGGCAAAGTGAATGGCAGTACGCATACTACGCAAACTCTCAATCGCAATATCATCACTGTTTTTAACCGCCAGGATAGGAATATATTTTTTCTTCTTGGCCAGCTTGATATAGCCATTTTGGACAGGCGAGCGAGGTACTGTTGCATATACCGGCAAATCTAGTTCATTTTCAATTTGACTGGAATCTTTAATGCCTGAACGTAGCATGTTGCGTAGCAGTGCCAGCAAGGTACCCAGGAAACCGCCCAAGAAGATGGATAAAATCAGGATTTGCATTTTGTGGTTATCGACTACACGCACATTACCAATTTCACCAGTGCTGATAAGAGTTTAACAGTGTCACTAATAAAGCTGATTTTGACATAGCGGTTCCTTTACTTAACTTATATTGGTTTTGTTCTGCTTAGGATTTTAAAGAAGTGGAAAGAGCTGCTGTTTCACTTCAACTTCACGGAACAGTTGTAAGTATCGGCGTTGCAGGTCTGGTAGCTGCTTTAAAGTACCTTCCAGCTCGTTAATTCTTTTGTTGATGGCAGCCAGTTGTGCATTCATCTGCTGCATCACTGGATGTTCATTGGTGTATTTGGCAGAAGCCTCAGCGACTTGTAGCATTTGCTGTGCTTTTTGGGTTTCCAGGCTAATACTTTGAGTCAGATACAGTTCCGACTCTTTGGTGACATCGACCGTATTGAATTGCTGACGGAAAGTATTGAATTCTCGCTCAGCTACATCCAGTTGCTGGCGCAATTCAGGTAACTGTTCATCCAGAAACTTAAGCGTTTGGGCTGTTTCTGCAGAACGACGTTCACCTAATCCAGCTTTAAGCTTAGGAATACGGACATGGCCTAATACCCCGGTCATTTTGCCTTTTTCTGCCACCGAGTAATTGGCTCAGGATCAGTACCGTGTTGACCACCAGTTTTGCGAACAAGATAGGGTGCATTGAACTGGTCCTGGGTATAAATGGCAACTTTCCACTGACCATGTTCAGACTGCAATTCACTAGGCTGATTTAATGGGGCAGAGAAGACCACTTGTTCTGTGGCCGGATCGGTTAAAGTGTATTTACCCTGCTGAAAGTCAAGACGTAAATTCTTGTCATTGAAATAAGCAGGCACTTCAAACTGACGGATATCAAAGGATTTAGCATTGTCTTTAAAAAGAACAGATGTTTTATTGTATTCGCTTTGATAGTCATGCGGTGACAATAAACGGTTCGTAAAGCTGTTTTCAGTTCCAGCAATTGGGTCAATTAAAAAAGTCGTATCAGCATAGGTTACTTTAATAGTTGCATTGCGAATTTCTGTATATGCGTAACTTTAGAAGTATCTCGCTGAACCACCTTATCACGCATATAAATGGACTGACGCCATTGCCAGAGAGAGTGCAATAATAGAGCTACTTAAAATTTTATTCATGCCAGATCCAATCATTTAGTCATACAATGCGCAATCATAATCCACTGGGCAATGAGTGAAAAAAATAATTCTTTTAAGTCTATCGTATCTTCAGTATTGCTATTTTGGCTCATAATCTTGATTTCAAATTTAAATATATTTTTTCCAGTCAGCAATACAGCTCTGTATTAACTGGCAGGTATCATCAAATACAGCTTGGTCATGCTGATAAGGGTCAGCGATATTCCTGGCTTGCCAGTGCCCCAAACGGAAGGTTTTACCTTTGGCAAAAGGCCAGGTCTGTTCTATATGTTTTTGTTGGTTTTGACTCATCACCAGAACCAGATCAGCCTGTTTAATCATCTCGGCATTCAGCTTTCGAGCGACATGCGGGTACTTATCAATGCCCTAAATTGTGCATATCAGACTGGAATTTTCATTGTAGGGTTATGCTATGGAACTTATGCATTGGCATATGCAGGGCTGATTGACCATGTAAAAGCAGCTACGCTGACTGGATGGCTGAACAAGTATTTTAGTGAACGATTTCCGGCAGGTTCAGCTTGATAATGACGCCCTGTATGTATAGGACCAAAGGATCGTAACCTCTGCTGGAACAGGCGCATACGTTTAATCTGCATTATTGCCCCAAACGATCCAGGTTATAAAGTGCATTCGAGAACGGAATCACTTGGTTCACGACACGTTGCCAGCGTGCCAGACCTGAAGCATCGACATAGACAATATCATTGCTGCGCATCTTGAACTGGTTGGCCAGGCCGAAGTCGGCAATACTGCTCAGGTCCATGTGATAAACTTCGGTGTGTACAGCATTTGACTGGCTGCGCACGATATAAATTTTGCTGCGGCTGGCAGAGAGTGGATTTAGACCCAAACTTTCACCTAATACATCACTTAAACTCATCCCCTGATCGCGCAGTGGCAAGGACTGGTTATCACCCATAACATAAAAGATTGTTAACCGAGCTTTCAGGTTTTAATAATAGGTCCCGTGTCATTTAGAAAAAAATTTCGTGATATGGCAAGCCCTCAGGCATGGAGAAAAGCTTTTGGGATCATTAATGAGTAATCCGGCCCATTTAACATAATGGTGGTTATACGAAGTACATAGACATTTTGCCCTGTTGTGCATTGACACCACCGGCCATGCCCAAGGCCGTATAGACACTTACCGGCTGATCGCTTAAATAAAACTGACCACCTTTGATGACATTGCCCTGAACGGAGTAGCGCTGACCCTGATAGGACAGAACCCGTACAATGACATCCGGAGTTTTTAAATAACGGGCCAACTGACTGCGCAACTCACGGTTGACTTGGGTCAGGGATTTGCCCGCAGCCTTGTAGCGGCCAATAATTGGAAATTGAATATAGCCCTGTGAGTCAATCTGATAACCGTTAGCCTGAGCAGACTGGTCACTACTAATAGTCGTGCTAGGCGGGGTCATTTCCGGATAGGCCCATAAATAGATGGACAGGATATCACCCGGACTCAGACTGTAGCTACGATGCGGGGTGCTAAACAAATGGGCATAGTCTTGTTGAATGTTTTGTCCAGCAGGCTGAACAGTCAGTTTAATCACAGGTGCCTAACTTGAGTGAGTTTAATCACATTGACCGACGTGCCGAGTTCGGTTTGATAAACACCTTCTGCTGGTAGGTCATAAGTTTGCAGACCAGAGGTCACTGCGCAGCCGGTCAAAGTGAGGCCGCAAGTCAGTAAAAAAGCCAGTTGAATTTGTCGCACATGAAATCCCGTTTTTAATATTTAATTCGTTAAATCTGCGATATTCTACCTGAGAACTTTGATTTTATTATAACAAAATGTACTCTGTACACGACAAAAATAGATAACTCATTGAAATAATGTCACAATAATTGTTTTCTAACGACGAATACTATGATACATCTCAATGAGTTATATCTTATCTTAAACAAATCTCTAAAATGGAACAAGTCACATTTAAAGTGCTTTGCGCTCATCATGCTTGTGATTATTTTAAAGCAAACATGTAATCTTTCTTCTGCATCTAAAGCCTTGCCCATCAAGTGCTTACCACAATCATTTTATCGACGTATGCAGCGCTTCTTTGCAGGTCAGTATTTTGATTATCGTCAAATTTCTCAGTTGATTTTCAATATGTTTTCATTCGACCAAGTGCAACTGACTTTAGATAGAACCAATTGGAAATGGGGAAAACGAAATATTAATATCCTGATGCTCGCAATCGTTTATCGTGGAATAGCGATACCTATCCTTTGGACATTGCTTAATAAACGTGGAAATTCAGATACGAAAGAGCGCATTGCTTTGATTCAACGCTTTATAGCCATTTTTGGTAAAGACCGTATTGTGAATGTGTTCGCAGACAGAGAGTTTATCGGTGAGCAGTGGTTTACATGGTTAATTGAACAAGACATCAACTTCTGCATTCGTGTTAAAAAAACTTCATTGTCACCAATCATTTAGGAAAGAATCATAAAATTAGTGATTTATTTCGCCATCTTAAAGTTGGTCAAATTGAATGTCGTAAACGACGGATTTTGGTTGGTCGGGTGAAACTATATATAAGTGCACTACAGTTAGAAAATGGAGAGCTTTTACTCGTCGTTTCTCCTCAGTTTAATGCCAATGCTATTCAGGATTATGCATTACGCTGGGAAATTGAAACCTTATTCAGTTGTCTCAAAGGACGCGGGTTTAATCTTGAAAATACGCGCTTGACAGACCCTAGACGAGTGAAAAAATTGATTGCGGTGTTAGCTATAAGCTTCTGTTGGTGTTACTTAACGGGTGAATGGCAACATGATCAAAAAAAAGCGATAAAAATAAAGAAGCATGGACGACTCTCAATGAGTTTATTTCGCTATGGTTTAGACTATGTTCAAATGGCGATTCAGCGTTTAATTGGTTTTGGGAAAAAAGAAGAGTTTAAGGAAATTTTGGCAATTTTAAGAAGGCAGAACCCTGATAGGATAAGGGTTCTGTGAAATTTGTCGTGTACAGTTTTAAAGACAAAGTCATAGAAATTATGACTAGAGATAAAATGTCGGTGCGAAAAGCAGCACAGCATTTTAACGTCTGTATACAGACGATTCAGAATTGGAAAAAGTCCACTGTAACTAAACCTATTCCTGGTCGCCCAGCTAAAATTAGCAAAGAGCAAATATTGAATGATGTTGAACAATATCCCGATGATTACATCAGTGAACGGGCAGAACGTTTTGGTGTCAGTACACATGCAGTATTTAATGCGCTACATGCTGCAGGAATATCGCGTAAAAAAAGACGTTAAAGCACCCTAAAGCAGATCAAAATCAACGTCGGCAATTTCAGAACTTGATTGAATGTTTAGAACAACAATTACCACTGGTTTATATCGATGAAAGTGGTTTTCAAAGCGAAAGTACGAGATCGCATAGTTATAGTCCTAAAGGAGCGCGAGCTGAAGCTGAATTTAACTGGCAGTTAAAAAATTGTAGCAATGCGATTGGCGCATTAATCGAAAATAGATTGCTTACAGTTGGAGTATTTGATTGTTCAGTGAATACCGAGGTATTTGAATGCTGGATTGAACAGGATTTATTGCCAAAGCTGAAAAAAACCAGTGTATTGATTATGGATAATGCCACCTTTCACAAAGGAACAAGGCTTCAGGAGTTGATATGTTGTGCAGGCCATTACATTGTGTGGCTTCCTAAATATAGCCCGGACTTAAATCCTATAGAAAAAATGTGGTCACGAGTAAAAATGATTCGCAATAAATTTAGAGTTAAAGATATTGATAAATTGTTTAAAGATTACTGTAATGATTTATTTAGTATTTAGCTATATAGGCAGGGCTAGTCTAAATTTAATTCTATCAAAATAAAAAAAGTTTCATACCAAAATTACAAAATACTGAAAATAATGAATATATTTTCTTTATTTTGAAAATTCGTATGAAACTTTATTGCTAAGTATGATTATTTATTACCTAGTATTTAACTTTATTACTCAAAAACACTATTGTTAGATGTGTTTTTTATGCTAGGGGAAAATAAGCAACTAATAATTCACATTGATAGTTACTGTATCAGAGTAATTATCTGGTCTAAAATCAGCGCTCGGTACAGTAACAAATACCTCGTGTGATTTGGGTGATCCGGTACCAATACCTGCCACACCATTTCCTGTACTAGTAGAGGTAGCAGTATTACCCCATATTTTCCCATTAAGGCCTGGTGCTGAACGTAGTTGGTAAGGTACTTTGTTAGTATTACTACCAGTACCACTCATAACCCCCGATCCAGCTTGGTTACCGTTGGATGGAGCTAAGCCAATCGTATAGGGGGCATCTTTTGTACAGGTTACGCCAATAGCATTACCGTTGCTACCAAGGATATTGGTATCACTTGCTGGACGGCTACCTAAGTTTACATCGTTCTTAGTAGTGATTTTACAACTATTAACTATAGTAGCTTGGACTATAAAAGGAAATCGGTTTCTGTCTAGTGTATTACCTGATGTACAATAAGTGAAGTTAGAAGAATCAGATTGTTTATAAGTTAGTGCAGTATGACCACCATTGAAGGTGTTGGTATAAACTCCTGGAGTGGCAAGAGCATTATTATAGTTTGGCAACAAGGCTATCTTTATGGGTACATCTATTGATATAGATGAGTTTGCAGGTATATCGTGTAAGGCAACATATTCTGAATTAACCCCAGTAGAAAGGGTACGAGTACCCCAAAGAGTTTGATCAGGCTTTAGCATAGTAAATGCTAAGCGAGGAGTATTAGTTCCACTATTTTTCATATAGCGTGGGTTAACCTCACTTGCAACATCGCCACCATCAACGGCAAGACAGATTGAGACGTATCTTCTACCAGCGCCATTACTACATTTATAATTCAAAGTCGCAGTAATACTTTCACTATCGACATTATCTGAAGTTAGGCTATTTCCAATATTTACAGCGCCTGCACTCATACTTGCACTACAAGTCGCTGCAGCATTTGCGTTGCCTACTGTTATCCAAAACGCACCTAACATCAAAAAAGGACTATAATACCACCGAAATAAATTCACTATTCTTCTACCTTCTGACAAGTAAATGGACCAATAAGCGGAATGCCATCACCTTGTTTTTGGTAATCAAAGCTGACTTGACAACTATCACCAGAGGGCGTGAGTACCTCTAGTACATTGTGATCATCTAACGTATCTAGGTAGACCTCACCGTCGAAGCCCACGATAGCTGATGGCAAGTGTTTCTGTGTCACTAGGCGTACTTGACTGCCAATAGCCAACGGTTGGTTCACACTATCTACTAGAATAATAGATGCTGAGCGTACCGGAACAAGTTTGAAACTGACTACTGTACCAGCGCGATCGGTTGGGGTTGCCTGAGCCGCTACCTTGTCGATACGCAGATCAGCAGGTAAGTCCATCGGATCAATGCCAATCTTATTATCTTGGTAAGCGTTTAGCGGCGATATCAATAGGAGGCCACGACTATTAGTGGTGCCGATAAGGTTGTTTTGTAATAGTACTGGCACATCTGCAATGCCATCAGTGGAGACCACGGCAAATCCATCGTTGATTTGGCGGGCGGCGAATAAGCCACCGCCCATCATGACTATTGAGCCTGTGCTACTGGCGTAAGTAGCGTAGTCACCATCGTAACTACTGACGCCCGCTTGTACTTGACCATAGCGGCCGAGATAATTTAGCTCAGCGAGTCCGCCACTGTTATTTTTACCATTTCCACCCTCACTGTGCCTAGCCTGAGCGCGCCATCCTAAACCACCGGCACTAGGAACTGATTGTGATACATCAGCAATAAAATCATCGCGACTATCTGTGTGCTGCACACTACTGTTAAACGAGATATTACGATCCAACGAAAATGAGGCGCCGATTGAGGCACTGCTATTCGCGGAATCATTGATATCTTGATTGAGGTTCACATTTAGGTTGAATCGTCGACCAAAAGATTTACTCCAATAGGCGCTGGCAAATTTTGCAGTGTCATCTTCAGCATAGTCCACCTCGTTATAACTCACTCCAAAACTACCTAAGGACTGAGTACTATAACCTGTTGAGATTTGATTGCTTTGACGTATGGCGCTTGATCCGTATTGAGTCGCCACATCACGATAATCGCCGCTGGTACCTAATGTATTAAGACCAATATTGAAGCGGTTATTGTTCCACAAATAGCTGCCACTATATTGCATACCGCTTTGGCCTTGGGTCTCACTGCCTGCTAATGAGGCAAACAAGACTCCCCCCGGACCGCCTAAGACCCATGTCCCACCAACGCCTGCATTAGCAAGATCTTTAGTCGCTTCGGCATGGGTCTCAGCGGTAAAGCGGTTATTCACCCCATAACGCCAGGTACCACTGACGGCAATATCGTTGCCGTAATCAAAAGATTTGATGCCATAGTTTTCACGTACGGTACCGAGCTCAATAGACCAATCAGAAAGCCCTGGCTGCAGCAAACGATGAGTATCATAAAGCGAGAAGTTAACGGTAGAGCTTTGACCTAACGCATCAGTTAATACCAGCTGAGCATTGCCTGCACCGCTGATGCTAGGGGCTGTATTTAACTCAAATGGGCCAGCAGGAACCTCACCACTATATTGTTTGAGGCCATTCACATAGAGCTCCACCGCAGAAGGTAGTGTTGCTGAACCAAAGAATGCAGGGAGTGGCGTAGTCGTCATATAAGGTTGCAAATCAAAATTGCTACCAATTTGTAGACCACCTAAGCGCGTAGACCGTGTCCATGATAGCGCGCCCGTGAGGATATCACCCGCACGTACGGTTATGAGTTTGTCTGGAAAGGACTGGCTCCAACTGGTATCTAAACGAATAGTACGACTGTCCCAATCACGGTTTTTATTACCGTTATCAACACTGTTATTAGAAAATCTATTGCCTGTGGTTAGTGCAGTTGAGCTTAAAACACCATTAGCATTAAAGGCGCGCACTTCGGTAAAGGCGCTTAGACTGGTTGAGTTATTCTCTGACTGTGAACCATAGAAGTTATAATTTAATAATACCCCAGGCGATGAGCTAGCTTGAGTGCGTCGGCTATCACGATTATTTAAAACCGTAGTGTTTAGGTTGAGAGTGCTTAAGGGAGCAACGATAGCGACGGATTGCATACGAGCGTTATAGTCGACCTTGATATTGGCAAAGCTATTTAGCGGTACTGGGTCTGTAGTTCCAGGAGGCACGATAAAGCCAAGCTGCTGTAATACGGCAATACTCGCCCACAGTTGACCATCACGATAGTCAAAATGAGCTAAGCCTGCACTAGCGCCATTGAGAGTCACGTCTAGATATAAATCCAAGCCATGCGTCTGACTCGCATCCTCATCGAGGTCGAGTTGGGTAAATCTAGTATCTGGCAGGCTGACAGGAGTAGGTGCAGGAATAGGAGTTACAGCATAACTGACAGAAATAACAACACTTTGCAGAAGAATTAGTTTAGCGAGTGGGACTGTCCAACGTAACGTCTTGAGTTGTGTCAGTTCCATTAATCATCACCTTAATTTTACCGCTATTTTTTAATTCATTTGGCGGTACTTTGAGGGTCCATTGCATGGTTGCACCCGGTAACACATAACCCAGTAAGCCCGGTGTTATTTCAATATTTTTGCCAGCGGCATCATCAATGCTGAGTTTGGCCAATTGCGCACGCCCATCACCACTATTGCTAACACGCATAACAACCTGATTACCACCCGGTTGCACAGTGTACTTCCATTGCAGCTTTGGAGAGGTTTGTTTAACCCCTATAGGCTGGACAAATACCGGTAGTGAATAACTTAACGCAAACTGTATACCTGTCTTTTCTTCAGTAGATTGAACTGGTATTTCATCAATCGATAGTCGATAAGCGTCTTCTACAGCGCCCACACCACTTGGTGGAGCGGAGGCACGGATAACTCGAATAAGTTGTTTTTCACCCGGTTGTAGTTTAATCATTGGCGGACTGGCCAATAATCCTCGTGATGCGGTGAGTTGATCGCCTTCTTCATTCTGAGACCAGTGGTACACACGCACTTGCGCGTTTACCACACTGTCACCAGTATTACTTAGCGTCAGGCCACTGGCATTTTGTTTGGCTTGCAAGCTGAGAGAAATGGGAGAGACCTGAAGACCACTCGCCATTGCAATACCGCTAGACAACAGCAAACCAGATAAAATACCGTGTATCGCAACACGGCGTATCCAGAGACTTAACATTCAGATTAGAAAGTTACTGAAACATTTACAGTATCTTTATAGGCACCAGGTGTAACGTCTGCAGAATCAGTTACAGTGGCATAAACGGTGGTAGCAATACCAGTTGCATAGTTAGCAGCAGCGGCGGTTGTTACTGTATTAGTGCCAACGTTATTGCCCCAAGCAGTACCACCAGTACCACCAGTACCAGAAGTCAATTTATAAGCAACTTTTTCAGAATTTGGACCGATCAAATTACCAAGACCAGTAGTACCTGAAGTTGAAACAGGTGTAAGTGCAATAATAGCAGCAGAGCCTACAGAACAATTTGTAGTAATGGTTGTAGAACCTGTAACACTGCCAGGTATCAGTTGTGCTTCACCCGCTGCAATATTACCAAGACTGATATCGGCAGTAGCGCCCGTTACTACTGCACAGACCTCATCAACTGTTAGTAAAACATCAAACTGATCAGTTGTAATAGGTGCTGCATTAGCAACAGTTAAAGAACCAGCAGTAAGTAGGGCAGCAGTAAGTAGGGATTTATTAAATTTCATGGTGTTCCTCTTAAATATGTAAATTATATTTATAAATCATTAACTTTGTTAACACATTATAAATCATTAACTTTGTTAACACATTATAAATCATTAACTTTGTTAACACATTATTACATAAGTATACTAGTAAGTCCAATATAAGCAGATGAATGGCTCTTTTAGTAGTACGAGCGGTCAATTTCATCTTTATAGAACTAAAATAATAAATAAAATATTTGGTGGTATTCTAAAAATTACGCTGATTACGCCAATCTCAACTTATCGTAGGCTTTTGATTTTTATAGAATTTAAAATTCTAGGTGGTGTTCTAAAAAGTATGCTGGCGGTAAAAGTCAATAAGAAATCTATGATAAGTTCTCTGATTCTATAGGGCTTTCAAGGCTTCAAAAATTGTTCAAATTTTAATCAGCATACTTTTTGACACAGCACCAAATTCTAATTGTTTTAACTGAAATTTTAAAAAATAAGTAAACCAATACCTTAGAAAAATAAGTTGAGAGTGGGGTCTGATTATAAAAGTTAACAAGAAATCTAAGCTAAGTCTTATATTAAAAAATAAGCAATTATAATCTATATTTGTTGAATAAAATGAACACTATGTACCTAAAACCCTGATTTACACATCAAATTATTTATGATTTGCCATCATAGATAGGTTAGTGCCATAGTTGTTCACTGAACGTTCTGGACAGTTGTACTGTACAGTCTTTAAAAACGTACTTGAACACTAGGTGAATAATGAACATATCGGTGACAAATATATGAGAGTAATAAAGTTTCATCCTTTGTTATGCATAAGCATTTGTTTTTATTGGTTCCAAAATTATATTGTATTTATTAAAGTATCATACTATAGGCAGTGATGTGGTTCTAGGATTTTAGACCACGTCTATAAGTGATAATCTACTCCCCAATAAGCATGGGAAATGCTTGTTTTTGGAGTCAACCATGACACGAAGAAAACGTCGTAATCATTCAGCAGAGTTTAAAGTTAAAGTTGCTCTCGCAGCAATTAAAGGCGACCACACACTCGCTGAACTTTCTACTCAATTCGATTTACATCAAAACCAAATCATCGATTGGAAAAATCAACTGCTTGAGCAATCAGTCAATATTTTTTCACGACCAACAGCACAACAAGAACCAGAGATTGACCTCAAAGCTCTACATGCCAAGATAGGACATCAGGCATTGCAAATTGATTTTTTAGAAGGTGCGCTCAGAAAAATAGGGCAGCTGAGCGGCAAAAAATGATCGATAAGACCCATCAACTTTCGGTACGACAACAATCGCAATTGATTCAAATCAATCGCAGTACGTTGTATTACAAGCCCAAAGAGATTTCATCAACTGATTTGAGTTGGATGCGTCTAATCGATGAAATTCATCTCGACTACCCCTTTATGGGCAGTCGAATGATACGAGATATGCTACAGCGTCAAGGACATCAAATAGGTCGGCGTAAAGTCCGACGTTTAATGCGCTTGATGGGAATACATGCCTTGTATCCAAAACCCAATACCAGTAAGCCTAATCTTGCACACCGTATTTTCCCATATCTGTTGAAAAACATGGTCATCGATCACTCTAATCAAGTCTGGTGTACAGATATCACGTACATTCCTATGGCTAAAGGCTTTGTCTATCTGTGTGCAATTATAGATTGGCATAGTCGTAAAGTACTGGCTCATCGAGTATCGATCAGTATGGAAACAGACTTTTGCATAGATGCGTTGCAAGAAGCAATTGTGAAATATGGTTGTCCTGAGGTGTTTAATACAGACCAAGGCAGTCAATTCACAAGCGAGGCATTTTTGAATGAGTTAAAATTGCGAAATATCCGTATCAGTATGGATGGGAAAGGACGATGGATGGATAATGTGATGATTGAGCGTTTATGGCGCAGCGTGAAGCATGAGGAAGTCTATTTGAAGGCTTACGATACGGTTAAACAAGCGAAACAATCAATTGCTGAATATTTGGATTTTTATAACATGATACGTCCTCATTCAAGTTTGAATAAGGCAACACCGGATGAATTTTATGATCAACATTTACTAAAAGTAATGGCAGCATAATTTAAATATTTAGAGCGGATTTATCACTTATAAAACTGAATTGAGTGGTCTAATTAACGGAACCACATTAGGATAAGGCGCAATACTGTGCTTTAGTGCCCTTTAAAAATCCTTAATTTTCTGAGCGGGCATACCTAATTTAAACATCCTATTAAGCTCAAAAATTGCATATTTTAAATCTTTTTCAGGTATATGCTTAACATCAAAATATTCAATTTGGCCAAATCTCGCTTTATATAATGCAATTCGTTCTATTCTGTGTCGTTGCATCTGCACTGTTGACGACATAATTCGATCCATTAAATAGAATAAGTAATACGATGTGATCTGCATACTGTCTTTAATCATAAATCCATGATTTTTTGTACTTTTATAGTCATATAGTGTTTCATCAATACAAATATCTGCATCTATCCCCCCTAGTGCAACACGGATATTTGCAGAATATCTGGGATTGTATGTGATCAGACTATCAGGCTTAATAAGACCATTCTTAATGAATACATTATCAAAATTTTTGACTAGGGAAGATATATCTTCGTAAACCACGTTCTCCGTTGGTTTTAGTATGTCTTTCTTTGTTGCTACTGGTAGAAATCCAGATCGCCATAGATTTTCTAATTTAGCCAAAAGAATAATTCCACCAATAAATTCTTCATTTAGTTCTAAATCGTTTGATTTATTAGCTAGTAGAAAATCTATGTGATTTTGAATTTTTTTATACAATACCAAAATGCTTTTATTTTTAGTTTCCTCTAGAAAGCTGATAATTTTAGGTTGCTCAAATTCCTTAGCACTCAATTCAGTATTCGTGTAGTACGCACAAATTATTTTAGATAAGTAGTCAAATGCTGTACCAACCAAGCCTGAATCATAACTACTCGTTAATTTATGTTCACTCATAACTTCATAATTAGTAAAAGGAGGAATACCACTGTAAGTTTTGAAATCTTTTTTTTGGGGTGCGACACTTTTTATAATTTCTTTTACTTCCTTGCACTTAGGATCTGAAGATTTCAGTATCGACATTAAAGACATATTTTATACTCTTTATCCATATAGTTACTATTCAAACAATTTTAAAGATACTAAAGACTAGATTGAAAAATCTAAGTTTTTATTCTTTCTAATGCAAATTGAATCTTTTCTTTGGGGCAGTACTGCTTTTGGGAAAATTTTTCCATTACAGCCGACCCAATAATTTTTTTATCTGCATTAAAGAAAAATATCTCTAACTCATAAGGTACATTGACCATATTAAAACAGGTATAAATCGGCTTTTTCCACGTAAAGACTAAAGGCTTTAATGAAGGATTTTCTTTAAAACCTATTTCTTGATCATGCTCCCTATATAGGTACAGAGCCGTTAATTTTTTTCCATTAAAGCTAAACGTCTTTACTTCTTTATCTTGATCAAAGTAAGGGTTATAAACCTGTTTAAAGGCCATAACAGACACTACTATTAAAAGAGCTATAAACGCTGCATATTTTAATTTCAATTCCTGTTATTCCTTTTAGCCAGGTGGCAAGTCACATGCAAAAAAATTATCTTAGTCATGACTAATTATTTAACACTCATAAGTTGATCCCATTTAAAGTAATTGGGAGACAGCTTATTACGTGACATATTCCAATTTCTATCAGGTAGCATACTGGCACCTAATCCTATTTTTCTCTTACCAAATTTATTCTGTATATCATCGAGTGAATCCATAAGTTTATTACTTGATTCTATCTTGTTCATGTCCGTGAATAAGTCATAAATATGAGTGGCTTTAGGTTCAAGACAAGTGAGGATAACTCCACATTTTTTAAATCCAATATTCTTCTGGTATAGCTGATCAACCATTGAGGTAGCAATTTTAGAAAGTAATAAACTATTGTCTGATGGATCGGGTAAAGCGTAAGACAAAGATTTATTATAAAAAGGCTCAGAAGTATCAAATGGATTAGATTGAACAAAACTATGAACCGTACCGGGTTTGTCGGAGAGTCAATATTCTGAGAGACTATCCCGATGACAAAATTAAAATATACCCCTGAAATCAGAGAAAGAGCGGTTCAATTATTGATTGAATCTGAAAAAGATTATCCTTCTACTTGGGCTGCAATCACAGCAATTGCGCCTAAGATTGGTTGTACTCCTGAAACACTTCGTGCCTGGCATCAAAAGCATTTAGATCAGCAAAATCCTATTAAAGTACAACAGATATCTGATCAAGAAAAAATGAAGCAAATGGAACGTGAAATTAAAGAATTAAAGCGTGCCAATGAAATTCTACGTAAAGCAGCCGCTTTTTTCGCCCAGGCGGAGCTCGACCGCCCACACAAATAATGGTGGATTTTATCCATAACAATAAGGCGTTATATGGTGTTGAGGCGATTTGTAGAATTTTACCGATCGCACCTTCAACCTATTACCGGACTCTAGATCTCTGTGAAAATCCAGAACATCGAGCAAAGCGAGATTTACATGACTTGCATCATGCTGAGGAGATTAAACGAATTTGGAAGGAAAGTTCAGGTCGATATGGTGTACGTAAAGTCTGGCAAAAACTGAAACGTGAAGGCTATATTATTGCGCGCTGTACAGTTGCTCGATTGATGCAAAAGCTAGGAATACAAGGTGTTTGGCGTGGTAAGAATAAACAGACCACCCGTAGCCGAGATGACCAAAAACGAGCAGATGATTTAGTGAAACGTAATTTTAGTGCTGATCGACCTGATGTGGTTCTAGGATTTTAGACCACGTCTATAAGTGATAATCTACTCCCCAATAAGCATGGGAAATGCTTGTTTTTGGAGTCAACCATGACACGAAGAAAACGTCGTAATCATTCAGCAGAGTTTAAAGTTAAAGTTGCTCTCGCAGCAATTAAAGGCGACCACACACTCGCTGAACTTTCTACTCAATTCGATTTACATCAAAACCAAATCATCGATTGGAAAAATCAACTGCTTGAGCAATCAATCAATATTTTTTCACGACCAACAGCACAACAAGAACCTGAGATTGACCTCAAAGCTTTACATGCCAAGATAGGACATCAGGCATTGCAAATTGATTTTTTAGAAGGTGCGCTCAGAAAAATAGGGCAGCTGAGCGGCAAAAAATGATCGATAAGACCCATCAACTTTCGGTACGACAACAATCGCAATTGATTCAAATCAATCGCAGTACGTTGTATTACAAGCCCAAAGAGATTTCATCAACTGATTTGAGTTTGATGCGTCTAATCGATGAAATTCATCTCGACTACCCATTTATGGGCAGTCGAATGATACGAGATATGCTACAGCGTCAAGGGCATCAAATAGGTCGGCGTAAAGTCCGACGTTTAATGCGCTTGATGGGAATACATGCTTTGTATCCAAAACCCAATACCAGTAAGCCTAATCTTGCACACCGTATTTTCCCATATCTGTTGAAAAACATGGTCATCGATCACTCTAATCAAGTCTGGTGTACAGATATCACGTACATTCCTATGGCTAAAGGCTTTGTCTATCTGTGTGCAATTATAGATTGGCATAGTCGTAAAGTACTGGCTCATCGAGTATCGATCAGTATGGAAACAGACTTTTGCATAGATGCGTTGCAAGAAGCAATTGTGAAATATGGTTGTCCAGAGGTATTTAATACAGACCAAGGCAGTCAATTCACAAGCGAGGCATTTTTGAATGAGTTAAAATTGCGAAATATCAGTATCAGTATGGATGGGAAAGGACGGTGGAGAGATAATGTGATGATTGAGCGGTTATGGCGCAGCTTGAAGCATGAGGAAGTCTATTTGAAGGCTTACGATACGGTTAAACAAGCGAAACAATCAATTGCTGAATATTTGGATTTTTATAACACGATACGTCCTCATTCAAGTTTGAATAAGGCAACACCGGATGAATTTTATGATCAACATTTACTAAAAGTAATGGCAGCATAATTTAAATATTTAGAGCGGATTTATCACTTATAAAACTGAATTGAGTGGTCTAATTAACGGAACCACATTAATATAAATCGATATAATCCCGAACATATAAAGAGTCGACCACTTTCTCAAAATTGGTAACATGTTGTATTTCATCTAAAAAAACATAGTTTTTTTTACTTTTATCAACTTTGGACAATACATAATCATGTAGTTTACGGTAATCGGTGAGTTCTTCAAATTCCATAAATTCGAAGTTGATGGCAATGATGTTTTCGGCTTGTACACCCTGTGCTTTTAGGTCTTGTTGAAACATCGCCAATAAGGTGGATTTTCCAGAGCGACGTACACCTGAAAGTACTTTAATGACATCACGGTCTTGCCATGTATTCAGAAATTTTAAGTAGCCATCACGTCGAATATTAGCGCTTCTCATTATTTACACTTAGAATCTAAAGTTTTAATAAATTCTATCAAATTTTAGAACGTATATGTAAATATATTTAATTTTAGAAAAAGTTTAAAGGTTAAGTGAAACATTCAAAGCTACTGTAGAAGCATGTAAACAGCAGATCTGATCAAAATCCAAATTCTGAACCGTACCGGGTTTGTCGGAGACTTTTTTATTTAAGTTAGGCCACCTGACCTAACGGGTTAATCTTATCATAGTACATTGCTTCAAACTCAAAAGGCGATACATAACCCAGTGCACTGTGTACACGCTTTTTATTGAACCAATCTACCCAGTTTAGTGTCGCAAGTTGTACATCCGCTAAACCTTGCCAATCTGCTTTTAAATATTCAATCACCTCTGTTTTGTATAAGCCATTCACCGTTTCAGCCAGAGCATTATCGTATAAATCACCAGTTGTACCGACTGATGCTCGTAAATTTGCAGCTTCTAAACGATTGGTATAGCGAATAGAAAAATATTGAACACCTCTATCGGAATGATGAATCACATTCTTTGGCATGCCTCGATCGTGCAATGCTTGCTCAAGTGCATCGAGCACCATATCTGTATTCATCCGTGTAGATACTTTCCATCCAACAATTGCTCGTGAGAACACATCAATAATAAAGGCGGTATAGACCCAGCCTGAATGAGTTTGAATATAGGTAAAGTCACCCACCTGAGAAGCATTGCTTCGCAAGGGTCAGGATGATCAGCATTAAAATTACGTTTCACTAAATCATCTGCCCGTTTTTGGTCATCTCGGTTACGGGTGGTTTGTCAGCGAGATCTAAAGTTCGGTAATAGGTTGAAGCTGCGATCGGTAAAATCCTACAAATCGCATCAACACCATATCGATCTTTATTGTTATGGATAAAATCCACCATTATTTGTATGGGCGGTCGAGCTCCGCCTGGGCGAAAAAAGCGGCTGCTTTACGTAGAATTTCATTGGCACGCTTTAATTCTTTAATTTCACGTTCCATTTGCTTCATTTTTTCTTGATCAGATATCTGTTGTACTTTAATAGGATTTAGCTGATCTAAATGCTTTTGATGCCAGGCACGAAGTGTTTCAGGAGTACAACCGATCTTAGGCGCAATTGCTGTGATCGCAGCCCAAGTAGAAGGATAATCTTTTTCAGATTCAATCAATAATTGAACAGCTCTTTCTCTGATTTCAGGGGTATATTTTAATTTTGTCATCGGGATAGTCTCTCAGAATATTGACTCTCCGACAAACCCGGTACGGTTCACTTTATTATCTTAGAACTCTCTAATGATAATAAGTTTTTTAAACAGTAGAATGGCTATCTAAACGTTGAGCATAAATTTGCTGATGTCTTGGATGCTGAAGATCTATCAACCTCTGTGCCAGAAAGAAAATCTCAAACCTGAAATCATGAGAAATGTAGTAGACAAGGATAAGTTCCCTCAGCAGTTGCCACATAAGGTAGAATAGAAAAAGGTTACCGACCTTTAATGTCAAGGTGAATATGAAAACGTATTCACCAATCTGATGATGAAGGCTAGGCAGGCAATCGAGAAGTTCTACACAGATGGTAGTTTATAGCTATCCTGCCTGATAATAATTTATTGACACAACTCCCCAAGAAGAATCAGGAAAAGCTCTAGACCTTTAGGAAGAAACGGTAGAATCTGGATTCTCCAAGAATCCCCCACAACATCTCATTTCTCTGCTCATAGCTCATTTGATAGCAACTTCACTATGGATGATCAATTAAGCTATTCACATCGAATTGAGTGTCAGTGAAATGGTTTTGGTTGGTGATTTTCTCATTTCTAAACCTGAGACCATCGGACTATCATGCAAAATGGACCACATACGGTCCATAAAAATTTAGAAGCAAAGTTCATTATAGGTATAGAAAAACCCCATAAACCAAAGGTTTATGGGGTTTAATAACTAGTGGGCCCAGACAGACTTGAACTGTCGACCAACGGATTATGAGTTCATAGGTCTATTAATTAGCTATCAAAATATAACCTAAACTGATATCAAGCTTATTTTACACATTATCGTAAACAGTGTAGCAAGTTGCTACACTGTCATATAACTTCTTTTCCAAATATTTCATTCAATCGTTTTCTATTTTCTTTTACAAAATTTGGATTATTTTTCAATTTATATTTCATTTCTTTCTTAAATTCACTCATTGAACTGCCAGCTACAGCAAAATCCATTTGGAACATAATATCATTAACTATCACATTTGCTTGAGATTCAGTTAAGCACCCTTCTGTCTTAAACCACTTACTAAACTGTTTATAATTTGGGTCGTTCGCATAGATGTACCAAGACCTTACGGTCATATCGAACTTCGCACCTAATTCTTTAACAAGCGCATTATCATCAAAATTGACATCTAAATAGATTTGAGTCTTATCATTAGTATTAGATACAACAACTTCCGTGGCATGCCTATTAAGAATTTTAAATCGAACTCCGACAATAGGTCGACCTTTCTTGATGGTATCGTATTCTAATTGAAGACTAGTCCTTTCATTAATTTCTTCAATAATTTTGTCTAAAACGTATCGTCTAAAATCAACCCAACGATCGTATTTTTTCTCCCCAATATCAATTAATGCTTTGATATTCTCAAGTGAAAGTTCAACCTCATAAGAATCTTGATTAGCATACTTAAATTCATTTTTGATAAAGTATGAATACAAACTCATACTGGTGACAGAGTCCAAAGCAAATAAATCTTTCAATTGATAGGTTGTAAAATTTCCATTTGCTAAACGAGTAAAATATGGAAGTACTTCACTGGTGAAACGTATCTGCAAAGCATTTTTAGCATCATCTTCCCAACGGAGTTCACGAATAATTGGTACTACTGAGTGTACTTTTTTAACTTTACGCTTATTATCATCCACGGACTCTTCAATTACAAAATGGGCTACTCGTGATGATAATTCTTTATAAATACGATCAATAGCAACATTAATGGAATTCTTTTTATCTAATCCTAATAGTTCGCCTAAATCATCTTTATGCAAATAAATATAAGTTTGCTCTGTAATTTCACGATCTTGATTATTCTTCTCACCATAATTCGCAACAGCCATCGCATAAAGTAGAGCTTTATACTCATTAGATGATAATTCAATTGGTCTAATCAGACGGTTACTAGTGCTGACTACTCCATTATGTCGAATATTACCAATACAATAAGGTAGATGTTCTAATTCTTCTGGTTCGTTGTGATTGCTCATAAGTGGAAAGATTAAAATATTTTCTACATGTTATACACAAAAGTGGAAGAAGATGCAAACCGCTCACTATTTTCTCTTCCTTACATTAAATTAACTCAGTTTATGCCCATCAAACACCTTAAGAGTGGAAGAAGTGTCACTATTAAAGTGCAATTTTGATACTATTTAGTCTTATGGTGGAATTAATATATAATTAAACACTTTTAAGTGACAATTCTTCCACCTTTGATAATTCATCCGTGTCGCTAAAGCAATCAATTTGAAAATAGGAATAGCCTACAGCACCACTAAAGTGGAATTAATCAACACACATTCCACTGTTAAAGTGACAAGCCTTCCACCATTCCGATATTCTTGACTATTAAACATCATGTTATCCATTAAATTTTATACAAATAGTTTATCCACAGAATAAAAAACATCTAATGACAAGTCTTCCACCTTTATTTCAATAAAAACAAACTTATCAACATCACAAGCAGTTGAATTGTTTTGTTTTAAATTAAAAAATCCACATTAAAATAAATCACAATGACAAGTCTTCCACCATAGTGACAAACCTTCCACTTATCGGTGACAGACCTTCCACTAATTAGTGACAAACCTTCCACTTATAGGTGACAGGGCTTCCACTTATCAATGACAGGCCTTCCACTTATTAGTGACACGCCTTCCACTTTAAGAATCCTATCTATTTGATTTTAAAGAAATAAAATTTGTCTAATTATAATTAACTAATTAATACTAATTAATACTAATTAAAATTAGCTAGCTATATTTTTAAAAAAAGTTAAGAAATGTTTTTTCCACATCTTTTGAATTCAAAAGATAAAAATATGACAAAGGAACTGTAGCAAGTTGCTACAAATATCTTTATATTAAATGAAATCAAAGTAAATTCCTTAAGACAAATATGTCAACTAAAATTATTGCTGTAGCTAATCATAAAGGTGGTTGCGGGAAAACAACTACTGTAGTACATCTTGCTTCAGAACTTGCTGAATTAGGAAATAAGGTCTTAGTAATTGATCTGGATCCACAAGCAAATGCAAGTTTACATATAGGATTAAGACACCCTAGCGAAGTTGAAACTACATCAGCGGAATTACTCATTGGTGATATAAGTCTATTATCGGAAGCATTAGAAGAAGAAACAAAGTTTAAAAATGTTTCCTTAATATATGGCTCATTAACTCTTGGTAAAACTGAAGATCAATTGAAAGATGATGCACCAAGACCAACCGAGGAACTTTCAAATAAATTGAAAATTCTAGAAGGATTATATGACTACATTCTTATTGATTGCCCTCCGAGTTTAAAATTATTAACCAGCAATGCTTTAGCCGCTTCGACACATGTTATTGTTCCAATCGAATCTGGTTCACAATACGGTCTCTATGGTGTTACTGATTTAATTAATCATTTAAGTAAAATTAGAAGAGTTAACCCTGAATTAGAACTCTTAGGTGCTTTATTAATTAAACATGATGAGCGTCAGAATGTATGTAAATTAATAAAAAATGAAGCATTTAATCAAGTTGGAGAATTATTGCATACCACAATTCCGATGAGCACTAAAGTTAATCAAGCTGCAATTTTGCAACAACCTTTATTATCTGTTGATAAAAACTCAAAAGTTCGAAAAGCTTTTGAAACTTTAGCACAAGAAATTGTTCAGCGTGTCAAATAATATAATTCTGGAAATACTATGGTAAGTAATAAAGAGATATTGGCTAAACGTCTTCAGCAAAATACTCAAAAGCATCAACATGCCCAAAAAGAGCATATTAATGATGTCAAAGAGCTAAGACGTAATGTACAAATTACAGATATTCAGGCTAGCCCTAACCAGCCTCGAAAACTCTTTAATCAACAAGATATTGAAGATTTAGCAGCATCAATTGAGGAAATTGGGCTATTACAACCAATTGCAGTTCGTAGAATAAATGATAAATATGAGTTGATTGCTGGTGAAAGACGATTGAAAGCCCACCAATTTCTCAATAAGAACACCATTGAAGTAATCATTATTGATGCATCGGATGAAGAAGTTGCTTTATTAACATTAGCTGAAAATTTAAAGCGAGAAGATCTGACAGATTATGAAATATATGTTGGATTAAATTCTTTGGATGAAAAATTAAAAAAAAATAAGCAGAAGTTAGCAAAGTCATTAGGTATGAATCGTGAAGATATGTATAAATATTTATCTTTTGAAAAATTACCTGGAGAGTTGATTGAAGATTTGGAAAAACAGCCCTCATTATTAGCAAGGACCGCTGCTACAGCAGTGAAAAAGTTTCTATCAGATCATGATGAAAACAATGAAAATGCTAAAGAAGCATTATTCGAAGCATGGTCAAAATTGCTTAAAAAAGAAGTTGAACAGACAAAACTCGCATCACTAGCTGAAAAAATCTTTAAGTCAAGAGAAACGAAAGAAGTAATTCAAACTTCAATTGTACATAAAATTGAATATGATGGGAAAGTTGCTGGTAATATCAAATTTGACCATAATACATTAAAGGTATCTTTAAAAATCGGACAATTTGATGATCAAAATTTACAAGAATTAGAAGCTTTCCTAAGACGAATGTTAGAAAAATAAAGTAAAAAAATAGTGTAGCAATTTGCTACACTATTTTTTGCAATTAGGAAAATCTATATAAGTAGTCATAATAACATTTCCATAAATTTATCATGTAAATTGAATATTTAAAGCGTATTTTTCGACCATCTTAAGATGAGTCGATGCAATGCTTTGGCATAAGAAAAATTAAATAAAAAAAATTAATAAGTTTGGCATGCTGTAGTTTGGGCACAGTTATTTTGACGGGCTGTCAAAGTCCTACTTTAGTTCAATCAACTTCTACTTCAGTACAACCATCAAAACAGCCTTAACGTGTGGTTTTTTTCTTGGGAGATGGAATGGGTATCACGACACTAACAGCTGCACGAATTTATGCTGTTGGTGAAGATGGCCAACTGCCGATAGATCAACTGCCAGTGTCAGCATTTGTTCGTACTTTCTCAAAAGATGCACAGGTTAGAGATAGCGCACCATCGATGGGTGCCTATATGACAGGTGTAAAAATGAAAAATGAATTGATATCCATGGAGACTGGAACAATTGCAGTAGAACTAAATCAGGCCGGAAATCATCAATGTGGAAGCAATCCTCAGAATCAGAATAAGCAAGACACCCAAACTTTACTCGAATTGGCCAAAGCACGAGGTTGGGGTACCGGGGTAGTCACAACAACTCGCATTACGCATGCTACACCAGCATCGACTTATGTCCATATTTGTCATCGTGATGCTGAAAATGACATAGCATCCCCATTAGTACCAAGTTCGCAAGGTGATATTTATCAGTGTTATAACGTCAAATTAAAAGACGGGGTTGATGTGATTCTAGGCGGGGGTAAGCGTCAATTTCTGCAAAAAGATCAAGGGGGAGAACGGATAGACCAACGTAATTTGATCGCAGAAATGCAACAAGCAGGCTATCGAATGGTCTATGATCAAACTCAACTCTCCCCGATGAAGTTAGGAATGAACGAAAAATTATTGGGTTTGTTTAATACTAGCCATTTAAGTTATGACTTAAATCGAACCAAAAAAACTTGCCTGAAGCTAGCTTAAAGCAAATGACGTTGGCCGCTTTGGACATTCTAACCTAAAATAAAAATGGTTATTTCCTGATGGTTGAAGGTGGGCGTATATACCATGCTTTACATGACACTAATGCTAAGCGTGCATTACAGGATACGATTGCCCTAAATGAGGTTTTGGATGCAACCATTAAAAAACTTCAACAAAGTGACCCTGAATTAAAAATACCTTGATTGTGATAACTGCAGATCATGATCACACTCTAATTTTAAATGGCTATGCCAAGCGTACCGGAAAATATGTACAAGGTCAGGAAACCAGTGTACTAGGTGTTTAGTCCCAGATTTTAATGGTGCAATATTCTCAGATAAATGGAAGGAAGCACTATGGGACAAGTTCTACACAGCAGCGCCACAACGACACAGGCAGTGCGTCGAGCAATACAAAATAGTCAAGAGAGCTTAAGAACGCTAGCCAAGCGTTACGGCATCAATCAAAAGACCGTCGCAAAATGGAAGAAACGTACTTCAGTAGATGATCTTACAACCGGCCCAAAGAATCCTCGCTCAAGCGTGTTATCGCCTGAAGATGAGGCGGCAATTGTTGCTTTTCGAAAACGCACTTTGTTGCCGCTAGACGATTGCCTTTATGCATTGCAGCCGAGTATTCCTTATCTGACACGCTCGTCGTTACACCGCTGCTTACAGCGGCATGGTATTTCACGACTGCCTGAGGTACAAGGTGATCGCCCTGTCAGGAAGCGCTTCAAGAGCTACCCCATTGGTTACTTTCATATCGACATCGCTGAGATGCAAACAGCACAGGGTAAGCTTTATCTCTTCGTTGCCATTGATCGCACTTCCAAGTTTGCGTTCACTGAATTGCATACTAAAGCCAGTAAGATGGCAGCCGCGGAGTTCATGCGCAATCTGGTTAAGGCTGTGCCCTATAGAATCCATACGGTGCTAACAGATAACGGCATCCAGTTCACGAACCGCACCTGTGATCGCTACGCCTCTGAGCACATCTTTGATCGGGTTTGTACTGAATGTGGCATTGAACATCGTCTTACCAAGGTTAAGCATCCATGGACCAATGGACAGGTCGAGAGGATGAACCGAACGATTAAAGAAGCTACTGTCAAACGGTTCCATTACGACGATCACACTCAGCTATGCATTCACCTTGCTGATTTTATTGCTGCATACAACTTCGGCCGCAGACTCAAAACACTCAGGGGCCTGACTCCCTACGAATTCATCTGCAAACAGTGGACAGATGAACCTGAACTTTTTAAGATTGATCCGATCCATCAAATGCCGGGACTAAACAACTAGGTTTGGTTAAAAACGGCTTTGTTGCACAAATATTTAAAAAATAAAATCTCCCATACCTACTCATATTTAAGTGACAACTTGGGTATGAGGGCGACCTAATTCTTTGAATTTATTTAAGACAGCTACGCGTGCATGAATCTCATTCACTTGACTATCAACATTCCTTGAGCAGAGTTTATCGACTAATAATTGGCGGTGTTTCAAAAAGTATGCTGAAAAAAACAATATGGCTTTTGATAAAATAGAGGTATGAAAATAACGCTACAAATCAAATGTCCTACCTGTCTAAGTAACAATATAAAGAGAAATGGCATCAAAGTAGATGGGAAACAAAACCATCAGTGCAAAGATTGCAAACGTCAGTTTATTGGTGATCATGCATTAAGCTATCAAGGGTGTAACTCAGGTATTACCGGCAAGATATTACATTTAATGGTCAGAGGAAGCGGTGTAAGAGATATTGCTGAAGTCGAGCGTATCAGCATTGGCAAGGTATTACGAACCTTAAGTAAATCGATCTATCAGATACAGCCTAAACAAAGCCACTACGAATGTCTTGAAGTCGATGAACTTTGGACTTTTGTAGGGAATAAGCAAAATAAACAATGGCTTATTTATGCCTACCATCGAGAATCTGGAGAAATTATTGCTTATGTTTGGGGTAAGCGGGATTTAGCAACGGTTCAACGTCTTAAAGCTAGACTTAAAAAGCTTGGGGTTCAATATGCTCGAATTGCGAGTGATCACTGGGATAGTTTTATCACAGCATTTCAATGTTGCAAGCAAGTGATCGGTAAGTTTTTTACCGTCGGTATTGAAGGTAACAATTGTAGAATTCGTCATCGAATTAGGCGTGGATTTAGGAGAAGTTGCAACTTTTCTAAAAAGCTCGAAAATCATTTTAAAGCCTTTGATTTGACTTTCTTTTACCTTAATAACGGATTTGTTTAACGCCAGCATACTTTTTGAAACACCACCTAATAATTTAATGCAATGCATCTTGGTTTCAACCAGACTTTGCCGATGATAGCCTGACCATTTTTTCCAGATTGTCCTGCCCAAACATTTAACCGTTCGAAGGAGTTCATTTCGCTCTCGTGAATGAGCTTTTATATCTTTCCAGGGCTTTGCATTTTTTCTAGGTGGAATCACTGCATAAGCTTGCCGATCTGCAATGACCTGACGGCATCGTTTTGTGTCATAAGCACCATCTGTATAGACAGAATCGATTTGTTCATCTAAAGGGATTTGAGCAAGTAAATCTTCCACTACCTGTGAATCACTGACATTATTTGCTGTAAGTTATACAGCACGTATTTGAAGGGTTTTAGCATCGCTACCAATATGAAGCTTACGCCATTGGCGGCTATATTCAGGTCCATGTTTCTTAAGCTTCCATTCACCTTCACCTAAAAACTTTAGGCCAGTAGAGTCTACGAGTAGACGGAGACCTCCACTACTTTTTTGATAGCCAATTGCAATATCGATATGCCTTTGTCTTCTGCACAGTGTGGAGTACGAATATCAGTGTGCCGCAGCAAGCGGCGTAAGAGATGAGGGTATGGCCCCTCGCTATCGGCTTGCAGGAGCAGGTAGCAAACCACCATAAGCGGCTTGGATCAAAAGTCCTGGTCGTGAGCGTTATGGAAAAGGCGTTGTAAAGGCGTCAGGTAAGAATTAGGAAGGCGAACACCAGTGAACTGCCGTTCAAGTGTCGAAAGTACTCAAATGACATCAAAACCGGGGATGGATGTTGCCCCGCGATCAGTTTGGCCGTTACCTGCTTACGGGCCATTCGGTGTCCGGCGTAGAGGCAGCGCGATCCTAATTCAGGCTTTTACGTTGAACTGCGGGAACCTTCGGTGGCGATGTCAAGCGAAAGGTACAAGCTCAAAAGGCAAGGCCGATAATAGCAATGCGTCACCAAGGGGCGGAGCAGCTCGTAGTAGTGTTGAAGTTACTGTAATAACACTAAATATAAAAAAAATGGAAGAATAATTCACTAAGTTATTGTTTTTAATTTGATGCTTGTTTTATATGGGGATGATAATAACTTCTGATTACTAGTTTTTACCTTAAATATACCGATTGAAAGATTCATTTAAAGGCTATGAATACATGAGTTTTACAGTTTGGCTAGGTCAGCATGAGTACTTTTCGCAAGATTTAAGATCGACCATGAACGTGATTAAGTTATAGAGGATTGATGAAATAGTTTTTATGAATTTCTGGCTTTTTGGGCTGATTTTATCAAATTCATGTCTATGCAAAATTGCGACATATTTCTCGTGTTGGTAGCTATCCAGAGTTTGGTCTGCATCTATCCATAGTGCAGCCCTTTTTTTGGTGACAGTTTTTTCTTAGTGATTTTCGATCTGGATGTAGTGATTTCACGTTTGCAGAACATATCTTGGTGGTGATCCATCTAATATTCGTGATTATAAAGCGAGCTAATTCACAGGTTCTACAGATTATGTAGCGACTAACTATAAGTTGATGGTTGGCGCTTAGTTTATATTTACGCTTAGGTTTCAGTTAAAAAAATCAATATTTTGTTGAATTCGTGATTGAATCATCTCTAGGGTAGATTCTCAAATTTGATGGGGATACAGGCGCTGCGCAATTTGACTAAATTGAAGTGCAATTTCACGCATGGCCAAGATGATCTCATCGACTTCTAGAGTAGTCAGATTCGCTTCTGAAGTACCGAGTTTATGTATGTCATTTTGGGAAATATTGAGCGCTTCTCCCATAATGTCCATTTGATGATAATCACCTGGACCTTCACAGAAGGTCACATCATAGGCTGGAGCCAATTTCCATTGATCATTTTTTGCCATGAGAAAAGAAAAGTTCTTGGTATGGTCATCCCGATTATTGAAAAGTACATTAAACACAGCACGTTTAAAGGCATGCAGTCTTTGTCGCACATCTTGCGTACACATCAAGGTTTCCCGAAGAAAACTGCGATAGTCTAGGCTACCTGGAACTTTATAGTCTGCTCCAGTATATGCAGCCAAACTCTGCATTGGAATCCGCATGCCATTTTGACGGTCGAATCGTTTAGAAGCAAAAGCCATTAAACCATTGGGCAAATTAAAAAATGGTTGTCTGGAGTCTCGATTGCACAAAGTCGCAAACAATCTGCATAGACGGCTTCAATGGCGCAGACTTCAGGGTGCTCGTGCTGAGCAGGAAACTTAATCAGCCAGGCTTCATGTTGATTAGAAGCTTGAGTCGAAAACTCTAAATTGACAGGATCTCGATAAACCAATGCTTTGGGTCTGGCACCTTGGGGGGAGTCCCCCATGACCAGCAAATGTTGTAAAAATTCGCTACCTTCTCCTTTGAGGACTTCTTGGACCTCCTGTGCCAATTGCGGCAGGGGGATATTTTCTGAAGTTTGTATCTCTGCGACACAGGGTTCAAAGGAGAGGGCACCGATTACATGGGTGCTAATATAAGTTAGGCATTCCAAAGGGCCGATTCGTGCTGGATTCAGTCCAATTTTTCGAAAATATCGATCCATCAACAACATGTCCTAACCATCTGGTAAAGCGTCATAGACTGGACCTGGGAGTCCCATTTGATGAGTAGGAAAACCCTGTCTGAATGGTAGACCTTTTAAAGGGAGTAAGTAAGAAGAGAGCTCAACACCTCGCTGTATTGCTTCTGGGCTATATTCAAAAGCAATGTTGGGTCTACCATTGTTAGCGGCAGTTGAACTAATCAGCGTTCCCCCCAGCCAAGTTTCACCCCAACCGTTGTAATAACACTAAATATAAAAAAAATGGAAGAATAATTTATTAAATTATTGTTTTTATGTGGCTGTTAGTGATGTTATGAATAATAATAAATTTTTTCTTAAGAAATTTTACCTAAAAAAATTGATCAGATAATTTTCTTTAAATGTCATGTATACATAAATTTGACAGTTTGAAGGGATCGGTATGTGCATTTTTCACAAGGTTAAAGATCGACCATAAATGTGATAAACGGCAGGGGATCATTGAAAAATGAATGGATTTAAAAACTACATGTATGCACGGAAAAAAGTATCGCTGCGGTTCTGCTGACAGGCTGTATTGAGCATTGAATGCAAATGATGTAGTAATTGTCTACATGCTATAAGACTAGCATGATGAAGAATGAAATGTAGTTGCCAATATCTAACTTGGATTGAAAAGCATAGCGTTGTTATTCGGAGAAGTGAGGTGAGCCATCCTTCTCTTATACTTAAAATGATACTTATTCAACTGATCTCGACTCATGGGCTGGTTCCAATTAGATGGGTAATAACTTCCATCCCCTATTTTTATTACCACATTTCTTGCATTTAATCCCTTCTTTGGAGATTTGATTCAGCATCACTGTTGTCGATTGAATCAAATCAATGACATAGTTCGTTGGTGCAGGAAAAGCAGAAGAGGCTGCTTTATTGCAAAAGAGAACATTTGGATCAAATGGATTGGATTACACAAAAGCCATGATACAGCCACAGAGCAATTCACCTGCATGTAATCTGTAACATCCATTCTGGTCATCAGACGAAGATTAATCTGAAATTTAAGCACTAAACGCCATAAATCTATGTATGGGCAGACTTTTTTGGACATATGTTGATAAACATGCGGCAAGTTACATTGCTTAAAAGTCTATCTAAGTTAACGATCTATTCAATTCTAGATAAGTAATCTGAATATTACGATCCTAAATTACCCGAAAAGTATTAAGATTTCTAAGAATCGTGTTTGTTGGTTTATTGGGGAAATTAACCAGTGGAATGAAGCAAAGATGATGGCTTATTAAGGATTGTGGGCCCCGACTACTTAAATTTTAGGTATTTTGAATAATGCATATTTCAAAAATCTGAATTAATGGATTTAAATTACCATAAAAACCTTCAACATTGGCTTGAATCCATTGTTGTTGAGAGCCAATGCGAGACCAATCAATACCATAACCAAAATGAGCAATCAGATGCTCAAAGAAAATCCGTTGTGTACGTCCATTGCCTTCACGGAATGGGTGTATGACATTAAGCTCACATTACAAGTCGGCAAGTTGAGGGATCAATTGTTGTGATGCTAAGCCTTGAAAGTACCTTTTTTCTTGAAATGGTTTAAGTAATTTATTGGTTTCAATTTCAATAAGGGAAAAATTACAAAAACGGGTGTCACCTTTGGAAATATCGATTTGTCTTAACTTTCCTGCCCAGTCGTATAAGTCGCCAAAGAGCTGCGCATGAATTGATTTTAAGTATTGTGAGTCGTAAGGTGGTTCAGCATATTCAATGAGGCTACTTGCTAATCCAGACAGTTCCAGTTCAGCTTGTTCTAAAATTTGTTCATCACGAATATTGAGTTTATTTTTTAGGATATTTGTGCCAGGGTAACAATACAGGCTGTCACCCATTTCCCCATATTTATCCATACATGCACCTGACTAAGATTCGGGTTGCGAATACTTCTTATATTTTTGCAAGATTTCAGCTTTACTCTGTTGTGAACCGTACCGGGTTTGTCGGAGAGTCAATATTCTGAGAGACTATCCCGATGACAAAATTAAAATATACCCCTGAAATCAGAGAAAGAGCGGTTCAATTATTGATTGAATCTGAAAAAGATTATCCTTCTACTTGGGCTGCAATCACAGCAATTGCGCCTAAGATTGGTTGTACTCCTGAAACACTTCGTGCCTGGCATCAAAAGCATTTAGATCAGCAAAATCCTATTAAAGTACAACAGATATCTGATCAAGAAAAAATGAAGCAAATGGAACGTGAAATTAAAGAATTAAAGCGTGCCAATGAAATTCTACGTAAAGCAGCCGCTTTTTTCGCCCAGGCGGAGCTCGACCGCCCACACAAATAATGGTGGATTTTATCCATAACAATAAGGCGTTATATGGTGTTGAGGCGATTTGTAGAATTTTACCGATCGCACCTTCAACCTATTACCGGACTCTAGATCTCTGTGAAAATCCAGAACATCGAGCAAAGCGAGATTTACATGACTTGCATCATGCTGAGGAGATTAAACGAATTTGGAAGGAAAGTTCAGGTCGATATGGTGTACGTAAAGTCTGGCAAAAACTGAAACGTGAAGGCTATATTATTGCGCGCTGTACAGTTGCTCGATTGATGCAAAAGCTAGGAATACAAGGTGTTTGGCGTGGTAAGAATAAACAGACCACCCGTAGCCGAGATGACCAAAAACGAGCAGATGATTTAGTGAAACGTAATTTTAGTGCTGATCGACCTGACCAATTATGGGTCAGTGACTTTACGTATATTCAAACCAATTCTGGCTGGGTCTACACCGCATTTATTATTGATGTGTTCTCACGAGCAATTGTTGGATGGAAAGTATCTACACGGATGAATACAGATATGGTGCTCGATGCATTGGAACAAGCATTGCATGATCGAGGCATGCCAAAGAATGTAATTCATCATTCAGATAGAGGTGTTCAATATCTTTCTATTCGCTATACCAATCGTTTAGAAGCTGCAAATTTACGAGCATCAGTCGGTACAACTGGTGATTCATACGATAATGCTTTGGCTGAAACGGTGAATGGCTTATACAAAACAGAGGTGATTGAATATTTAAAAGCAGATTGGCAAGGTTTAGCAGATGTACAACTTGCGACACTAAACTGGGTCGATTGGTTTAATAAAGAGCGTGTACACAGCGCACTGGGTTATGTATCGCCTTTTGAGTTTGAAGCAATGTACTATGATAAGATTAACCCGTTAGGTCAGGTGGCCTAACTTAAATAAAAAAGTCTCCGACAAACCCGGTACGGTTCAGTTGAGTTGTTTGAGTTGTTTGAGTTGTCGTTGTAATGCCTTCAAGCTTTAGGCTGGCTTGATAGTTTTGCGAACGTGTCGCTTGAATATATTTTCTTTTCTGTTCAGTGGTTCTGAGCATTTCTAAACTCCATTGATGCTACACGTGACGTAATAAGTGTAGCAGAGAATCTTTTTGATCAATGCTGCATACACAGCATATCGAAATGTAATACAACGGTATTATTTCATGTAATAACAGAAAACTAAAAAAAATTGGAAGAATTCTTAAAATTTAGACCGACCTAGATAAGTAAACCGTATGTATTTGTTGAGAATTGTAATTGTGAGAAAATTTAGTTGATAGATTAAATATATTTTCATATAAAAAGATATGCTCATTTTTTATATCGATAAAAATGTTAAAATTTGACTATTTAGTAAAAAATATTGAGATTTTTATAGGGCAATTTATCATGCCCTTTTGCTTTGACCGACCAGATGTTCTGCTTGAGATAGTAAAAATTAACTCAGAACTACTAAAAATCAAAAAGATTAAACAGAGTCAGAAAGTAGTAGTACAGGCAAAGTTCAAAGTAATCTACGTCAAAATTTGGCAAAAAATCTTGCTATTGATGCAAAGGGAGCCAGGATTACGTGTGCATTCTAATTATGTTGCAATCTTACAGCTGATACATAATCTTGATGATTTTATCGAAAAATCACAGCAACACTTGTGCTTTGACAGAAAAGCTCAGAAAGAGCTAGATGCTAAATTTTTTGCTAGATTTTTTAAGCTAACAAAAAGTTCAATCAAAGATCAACTTTTACCAAATTGTTCAGATCGTAATGAATTTAACCAATGCAATTTGATAAAAAATTAAGCGAAAGCGAATATGCCAAAGATTGAAACAGAAGAGCAATTCTTAGAATTAGCAGAAAAATTTAAACAAGATTATTGTCTATTACATGATGATGTTGTGAATAAACAATTTGTCGATCTATCAGATGATTTACGTGAAAAAGCCCACGCTCTATATAAAGAAGCGCAACAGATATATGGCTATATATCTAGCTCTAGACAATTAGGTAAATATTATTTTCTAGCTTCTTTAAGTTATTTTGCATGTCCAGATACTAGTAATACACAAGAGCTGTCATCGCAACGTTATTTGATTCTGCAAGCGAGTTTTTTAACATATCGGCAGTATCAAGAATTTGCAAAAATTGATAAAGCTGAGAATAAGCAAAAACATGTTTGTGACCTATTACGCTATGTCTCACGATATGTGCTGGATTCTAATAATGCTGAATTATTTCATGAATGTAGTAAGCTGCTAAATTGTTATGTCACGTACGAACGTAATTTGAAAAAAGAGGATCGTAATCAACTTTTTAATATTAAAGATTTCAAACAAGTACAAGTCATAGAGTATTTATCGGCTCTATTAATAATTTTTAAAAGACTAGATGATCGTCGTGTTGTTCATCGTCAGCGTAAGTCAAAAAAAAGCAAAGTTTTGAAATGGCCAACTAAAAATGAACTCAAAAAATTTCGTGAAATAAAATCAGGTAAGCATGAAGATATCGGACATAACGCAAAGATCAGTTTTTATGATGCCTCTCTTCACAAAGATGAAGATGGTGAAATTGAGTTATTGGACACTGAAATAGAATTATACTCTGAAGATGAAAAAACTAAAAATTTTAATCATTTAATTAGTGATTATGCTGCGTATTACACGCGGCATCGCCAACGCCGTCATGCGCCATTTATTACAAATCCACATTATTTGGCGCCAGATATACTGAAGCAAATTGTTTATGTGCTAAGAGATGAATTATCAGGACGACCGAGGAATGCGGCGATCGCTGCTGCCTGTTTACTGTCTTTATTGACGGGATTATCACCCGTTGCACTGATGGATTTTAATGACCTTATTCAGGAGGGTACGTTGATTCAAAATGGTTCAAGTAGACGTCGCGAATATTTACTCAAATTAAATCTTAATATTACAGAGCAGAAGATTAAGAGCTTAAATGATGAGCGATGGAATGAAATGATGACACATCAACTACATTTACCTTCTGCTTGGTTTGACTATATAGAACAAGCATCGAATCCACTAATTTCTTCAACACACATTAATACCAGACTTAAGAATTGGCTTGATAATCGGTTTGTAGGTTCGATTACTGTTGAAAAACTGCAGGCTCAATTATATTTTCATATATATTATGAAACATATAATGAATATCTAGCTCATGTAATTGCTGGGCGGGATAGTCAGCATCACATGCCTGGTATCTATTATGGAGGGCTACCGAAAGCTCAACTCAGCAGCACATATCTAGCCTTTGTAGAAACAGCACTTACACCACATTCCTCGCAATTTACTGAAGAACTCAAAATATTGCGACAACAATTCAAAGTGCAATCTGCATTATCTATAGGAAGGATAGGGAGCCAACTGGCACTTGAACCCAGTTTTGTGAAAGAGCAATTTGCTTTTTTACATAAACATTGCCAAGAAAATATTCAAAAAGATCAACATATCATTAATCAATTGAATGCATACGCGTGTTGGATGTGGCATGTTAGCTTGTTGAGTTTGGCAAGTCGGCCTAAAAAAAATCTGTTGGGGAATTTGGATGATTATTGTGTTGAGCTTAAGCTTTTATATGTAAACGATAAAAGAAATAGTAAAGCAAGAAAAGATGGTCGTTTTATCCCATTATCTGATTTTTTCATAAAAACACTGCAAAATTACACAGTCTTTTTAGAACAAATTATTGAAGCGTACGGTTCGTTTTTTAGACAAGTCTTTGCAAAGAAAATTACTGTAAATGATCTTTTTGGCAACGTCATTGGTAGTAAAGATATCTTGCCGATAACTGTCAAAGAGTGGCAGAGCAGAAAAATTAAGTTAATCCCTTTATCTCGAAATTGGGTAAATTTATATATGGAAGGAATCTTTCCAAAGAATATGTATTCGAATTGGTTACGTCATTTTGATATGAATTTTTTGATGTATACAGAAGAAAAAAAAGAAGAAAAAAAAGAAGAAAAAAAAGAAGAAAAAAAAGAAGAAAAAAAAGAAGAAAAAACTGCTTTAGCATTCCATTTAATACAGGCCCTTTATGGTCATGACCAACGTGACCGAGAGGCTTTTCATCCGCATTCTTCACTTATTCCGAATGTCTATGTACAGCAAGCCCGCCAGCAATTGCAAGATAATGTCAAATTTTTATCGATTAAACACTTAGAGCGAAAATAGTTGTATGCAAAAAATCAAAGAACTAATAAAACCGCAACTAGATGATCTATTTGTTGATATTCATAGATTGGTGAAAAAGTCGCTAGATAGACAGCCTTCTTCACCTGAAGTATTGACGAAAGACATGCAGCAAAAACTTGATCAGCAGATCGCTGAAAAATGGCATGACATTAAAGATAGTGTTGATTGTTTGAGTCAAAAGTTGAGCCGAGACGAACAATCAAAACTGATGCAATTTACTGAAGATGAATTTAATAAAAGAAGGAGGCAATTCAACCAGAATGTAGATAAAAAATCATACAGAATTAAGCTAAATCCACATACGAAACGGATAGTACTGCCTAGAAAAATTGAGAGTACAGAGTCACGATTAGAACAGGGGCATCTACATATTTTGGTAGTCAAGGAATTAAGGCAGTATTGGCAAGATTCATTTGAATATTGGGATGAACCGAAGTACTTATGGGGAAATTTATGCTTAAGTTTTATATATATTTCAGGCTGTGCAGATGAACAGCATTTGATTACTATTCAGAAACAATTGCAGGATGCCATTGAGCTTGGTAAAAATTTGAATTGTTTTCGGTTATACCATTCTGATTATCAAAAGATTACTAATCCATTGTTACTACATTATCGTGTTGAAAACTCTCAATATGGCAACGATGTAGAAAAGGGAAAGTTGTACCAATGGAAACATGTTTTTTTTAACCCATATGCGCAGTTCATTTTACAATATTTAAAAAAGTTGAAAGCCACTCAGAAAGAATTTCGTCTGCAACATTCAGTTGAAGATTGTATTTTAGAAAGCTTGAGTAAGATAGGCAGGAAAAAAAGTCTTGGGGATCTGCAATATCAAATTAAACGCCGTGGATTTCGTGCATTTAATGATGTGCAAATGGTACTCGAATTTAATCCAAACCTTAGCCTAGATATATTTTTGAGTAATGTGCTTCAGCAAGAGATTAATACTGTCGCTTTAAGGCCATCCGAATTTAGATTGCTGTGGAATAATGATTACAATCAAGTCACAGAACAAGAGAATCGCCCTATTCATTTTGAACAAGAGCAGTTACATCCGGAAGTTCCGACTGCACAAAGCAAATTACAAAAGATTCCGTATGAGTTAATGTTGTTTGATCAAAAGAAACGTAAAGGTCAAAAAGTTGAGCGTTTAGATAAAAAGAGGAATAAAGAAGAACGCACGCTACGTTTTTGGCAAGAAACCAGAAGGGTGTTAGAGGAGAAGATAGTTGATGCTAATACGGAGGAAAAGTCTTTAATTGATGCTCAACTACGCTTAATTGAATGGTTAATGCATTTAAAAAAACGAGGGCTTCAATTATCAACTATTGAAAGCTACTTAGGATCGTTTGGTAAAGAATTTATATTTGAGATTTGGCTCAATAAATTAGATTTAAAGCAACAATCCATTGATGATTATGAAGATTTATATCGACAGTTGTTGAAATATAGCAGTGAACGAGATGCACAAGCAACTCAACGTGAAGCTGTTAAAGGAAAAACCTCTCGTAAGATGCACCAAACAGCAGAATACCGTTTTGGTCGCCTAAAAGATTTTCATCAATTTTGTATAGAGAATTTTGATGCACCAGAGGTATTGGTGTTACAGAATTCAAGTTTTAAGCATTTACAAATTTGCAATGCACGCCTAGTAAGCCCTTTGTTATTTGGCAAGCTATTGGAAAAACTAGAACATTTAAGTCAAGAGCCAACGGCATCAGAGTGGGTCGATCATCTGAGTTGTTTAAAGCTGATGTATTTACTGAGTTATAGAACTGGACTCCGATTAAATGAAGTTCGTTGTCTTAAAATACAAGATATTATTTGCCCAGAGTTACTTTATAAAGAAAAAGAAAATACAGCTTTTAATAATATCACGCTTCATATTCAGAACAATTCATATCGCCGTCTGAAAACGCGAAGTGCGAATCGTCAAATACCATTGAAAATTGCATTGTCAGAACATGAGTTTTTAGTAGTACAACGTTACATACAACATCGTTATGAGCAATATTTGGTTAATCAGCAGGATGATCTACTTTTTAGTGTGAATCATCGTGTATTAACTGATCAATGTATCAGCAAAATTACAGTAGATTTGTTTAGTCAAATATTAGGTATGCATCATGGCTTTAGTTTTCATACATTACGCCACAGTGCTGCTAACTATCTAGCAATAACTTTGCTCGGTTCAAAAGAAATGATCAAGACCTACACAGATTTTCCTTGGGTAAAAGCAAAAAAGATGAGGGATTTATTGTTTGGTATGAAAGCACGTGCTCAAGAAGAGATTATTCAACATAAATGGCAGGTGCTCGCCTCTTGGATGGGGCATAGCAGTATTGAGCAAACGGCTTCAAATTACCTTCATGTTTTGGATTTATTAGCAGTCGATCGAATTTATAATTCGCCGTGTATCATTTCAAAAAAAGTATTAGAACAGTGTTTTAGTCCAGTGAAGTCAAGTACAGACTACATAAACCTAAATCGTTATACTCAGCAGCAGAAATGGTTTCATTCTTATCAGCAAACACAGCCAGTTACGATGGCTGGCCGACAAGAAAAGAAGTTTAGTATAGAGAAGAGTACTCTGACACCTTTTCAACGTTTGATAAGTTTTAGAGAAGGTCGTTTAAGCGAAGATACTCAAGCTCAAGAATGGATGCAACGATGTCAATGGATGAGCACTAAATGGATGGATCGCCAAAAATTTAATTTAAAAACGAATTATGTTTATAGTAAGAATTTAGAAGAGAGTTGGTTTGATGAACTTTACGAAAAGGCTAAAAAACTGACTCGTCAAGATGAAATAATTCCTCTCCTTGATTTTCATTATAAAGATGATAGGCAGCAAGATGCACTGAAAGAAAAGAACATGTTTAAGGCGCTTAAAATATTATTATTACTTGGAAAACTGCGTAAGAATTTTCTACATTTTCAATGCCGAATGAAAGGTGATGAGCAACAAATTGTTAATTTTATTACTGGTATAGAGCCAATGTTAGGAGATCATCTGTATTTAGAAAAACAAAACTACCCAGTTAATTTGGGTGCTCCTGAGCGAACCGTTAAATTTAGTTTTCAAAGAGTTGTCGGTTCTAACAAAAAAAATGTTACTCCGCTGGTTATATTTAATTTAATGTTAAAAATGATGCAAGAAGATGAACTCTGGATCAAATAGCCTAAGCATCTTAAAAAGGGGAAATTTAAAAGCTTTAGCATCACAGTTTCGTCACTGGATTTTAGACACTAGTGTAAATTGGTAAATCGCTGAGCTAAATTGTTGTAGTCCAAACTCGATATGACAGTTACCCATTTTATAGTGTGCCTGTCAGGTTAAATTTGAGCTAAATTATTCTCAGCCCAAATCCGCTTCCAATCAAATAATGATTCAAGTGGCGTGCCGCCTCTGCTCAATCTAATTCACAGTACCTAAAACAGGTATCAACTTCGGCCCAGCCATTCTCGCTTTGCTAATGATATCCACCAGCTCATAATAAGTCAGTTCAAACTTATCATCACTATCAAAAACATAAACCATGTTCTTGCCTTCATGTTCTTGCGGAGTAGGTGGTACAAATCGTTTCGGGATTAGGAGTTGAGTAATTTGTTCGTCAGTTAATTTAAATAAGTGCATGTTTTTATCCTACTCTAGGTAAGTCAGACCATTTTGTTAAATACGATGGTGATCTAAGGTTTTGATTCATGTGCCATGAGGCTTCTTGATTGTTGGCAATGCCTAGCGTAACGAGATTCTTCCCAAACCGTTCACTGATGGCTTCGATGGCATCTGAAAGCCTTTCTCGCTCTTGCTTATGTGAATAGTCCGTGAATAGATCGGGCACAAACTTGGATTGATCTGTAATTTCGAGCAGCACGATTCCCGCCTTTTTATACTTAAAGCCTTTCTTAAATATCTGATCGATGCCTTTCATCGCGGCCTTGGTGATGAGCAGTAGATCATCCGTATGCTCATGCATTTGAACGACGATGTAAGGCGAGTAGCGCTCTGTATTATCAAAGCGACTGGTTTGGATATACACGCCGATCATCTTGCAGATTGAGCCATCTTCCCGCATTCGTTTCACGGCTCTGGCCACATAAAGCCGAACCGAAGCTTTAATGTCATCCATTTCATACACTGGGTTGCCATATGAACGGCTGCTGATGATTTGCTTCTTCGCTACAGTATCATCACTAAGGTCAATACAAGAAAGGCCCTGTAGCTCAAGCACCGTCTTTTCCATCACGATACTAAACTGCTTTTTGATTTCTTTAGGATTGGCATTGATCAGATCCAGCACAGATTGAACACCCATAGTATTGAGCTTCTTACAGTTCTGTCTGCCTACGCCCCAAACCTCAGACACATCAACCTGCGCGAGTAGCGTTTCTGTAGAGCATGGGTCCATATGGGCCAGATTACAGACCCCATTGAAGAACTTGTTTTTCTTGGCGAGATGATTGGCAATCTTGGCTTCGGTTTTAGAGTGACCAATTCCAATACAGCAGGGTAGGCCTAACCAACGCCAAGCCTTAGCCCTCATGTCTTGAGCATATACAGTCAGGTCAAATAGATGCTCGTAAGCTGTGAGCTTCAGAAAGCATTCATCAATGGAATAGACCTTGTATCTCCTGGTGCAACATAGTCCCCAAGCAGCTCCATAAAGCGCTTGGACATTTCGCCATATAAGGAGAAATTACTTGATAGCACCTGAATGTCATGTTGCTTGATCAGATCCTGAATTTGAAATACAGGAATACCCATTTTAATCCCGAGGTCTTTCGCTTCTTGGCTTCTGGCCACCGCACAGCCATCATTGTTGCTGAGCACGATGGTCGGGCGATCATTCAAGGCAGGATTAAACACACGTTCACACGAGACGTAGCAATTATTCACGTCGACTAACGCGAATATTTCATTTTCACTTTTCATGGTTATTCTTCTTTTTATGAGCGGTGATAAATACGTTTTAAATTAAAAGTCACCACACCCCAGATTGAGATGGTCTGACTGTCATCAGGGATGATGTGATTGTAGTTAGGATTTTCAGCCTTCAACCAAAGTTCTGGAAGCGGATAATCTTCATCGCCAAATATCTCTTTGATTTCGGACTTTGACATCTTATTGGTGATCATCAGCCGCTTAATTGTCGAGGCATTGTTATCAATCAGGGCAATAACAATATCGTAATGCTTGGCTTCAATACTGCGATCAATAATGATTGGATCATTAATCTCTAGGCCAGCATCAAGCATGGATTCACTGTCTACATAAGCAATGAACGTAGAAATCGGGTTGTGAATCAGGAACTCATTCAGATCGAGCGCTTTGTCTTGCTCATCCTTGGTACTAAAGGCTGGACCTGCAGGGATGCGCTCTAGAGAGACGGGAATTGAGACTTTGGATTTGGGTAGAACTGCAGTAAGCCCTAACTGCGCAACCAGTTCATTTTGAACAGCGATTTGTTCAAGCACGGTATTGATGGTAGGGCTTGGCTTACCCTCTGGACCCATGAGCTCTTGTAAAGATGACCATGCGTCGTCAGAGAAGTAGATAGGCAACTTCTTAGACATGTGATACTCCTACGCTACGAGGCGTGTTTGGAAGTAGAATTTGTCTAAATAGGATATTACTAACAACGTTTGAAAATCAAATTTAAAAAGTTGTGGATAAACAAGGATGCGTCAGAATAAGACGTTTTGTTTCTGCTTATCGCGTGGAAAAGTGATGAATTCATCGGGCATTTGAAAAAAATATTCATGCGCGTGTTCATGATCTGCAGTCAGCCAGTCTTTTCTGTACTGCTGTGGAATAACGATGATGGAGCGTTTTTCATCCATCGGTGCATGGAATTGCTTCATGAAGGGGTGATGATCCGAATTGATGGTCAACATTGAAAAGGAACGTACCTTATTGCCATCAATCACCGCATCATCATAGATCCCTGCAACCGTGAAAGGCTGATCATCTTTACGCTTGATGGTGTACCAGTATGGCTTGCCATTGATGTATTTGGGTTCGTAGAACTCTTGCACAGGGACTAGGCAGAACTTGCTGTATTTCCATGAGTGTCGAAAGCTGGGCTTATCAGCTACAGACTCGGTACGTGCATTATAAGTGTGGCTGCTAAATTTCAATTCTTTCGCCCAACTCGGAAGTAATCCAAACTTTGCGATATCAAGTTCCAAATGTTCTGAGCCATTCAAGATGATTGGAGCGTGATAAGAAGGAAAGACATGATCCTTAAGCTCAAGATCGAACTGGCTAGTATCGACACCCAAAAGCATCAAATTTCTTTTACTTGGAAATAGGTAATTCGAGCACATGATTATCATACCTTTAAGTGTCACATTTCGAATTATTTGCCTTAAAATTCCATAACGGAATGTACCAATATTTGAATGATAGGTAAGAAAATACAATTAGACAGACTATAAGCAACAAATCAAGAGTCGTGAACTTTTGTCCTTCACGTACTAAAACTAATGAAAATGCACAAACAGGCGAATTCAAACATGAGGAGCGCCAGTTTCAAAAGCCTTATGATAATCAAAAATTTGAGCAAACTTCTCTAATGGTGTAAGCCAATCTAACTCTTTTCTAGGACGAGTATTCAGTGACATGGCAACTTGATTTAAATAATGCTGATCTGCCTGATTTAAATCAATCTCTTTAGGTAAATATTGCCTTATTAAACCATTCATATTTTCGCATGTGCCTTTCTGCCATGGTGAATGTGGGTCGACATTGAGTAAAGTAGGCATTGAGCATTTATTTGTTAAAAATTTAGAGAATGTGCAAGGGGTGAACGCGATATTATCGATTTCTCAATTACTTACGCAAAAGACCGTGATGGCCGCTTATCTATGAATTTTGGTACGCTTAACCGTCAAGGTGGTCAGCGCCGTCTAAATGTAGCAATTACTAGTGCTCGTCAAGGATTACATGTTGTCTCGGCCTTAATTCCAGAAGAAATTAATTTGGCACGCACCAATAGTGAGGGTGTAAGGGATCTAAAAGATTTCTTGGTTTTTGCTCGTAGTGGTCAGCTGCATTTAAATTATGCTGATCAAAGCAAACAGCAGACTAAAAAGAATTTGTAAAGTACTTACAAAATAGGCTTCAAGAAAAATATTGGAGCGTTGACCTCGGAATAGGTCAGGGCGATAGCTGTGTAGATCTTGCTATTAAAGATGACTTGCATGCAGATAGCTATATTGTAGGTATTCTAGTCGATGGTGAAAATTATGCAAAAGCAGCTACAGCAAGAGACTGTGATCAGCTCAGACCAACAGTATTAAATGGGTTAGGCTGGAAGGTATTATCAGTGTGGACAGTTGATTGGTGGCTGGATCCGGAGCATAACTTAACTAAATTGGTAAAAGCATTAGAAGAGATCTAAATAAATCAACAGGTTGCTTAAGTTGTCTGAAACCTTTGAGATGGAAAGCATGCTTTAAATCAAGTCATTGACTTGGGTTGCATGGTCCATGTGAGTCGTAAATTCTATGAACTGCATGTGACGGGGAAAAGTCAGATTAATGAACAGGAATTTTTAAGGTCATCAGATTAAGTGTATTCTGATAATGAATAAAGCGCCGTTTGGCGCTTTATTCATCCTAGCTCTTCAATATTGCAAAATGCGATAATTGGTTTATACTTGATTTATAGCAAAATGCGATAAAATATTATGCATGTGATCACCCACGCTCGAATTATAGAAGCAATTCACAAGTGGCCACAGGCTGAAACGGCATTAGATGGTTGGTATCGAATCATAAAGGCAAACGATCCGAAAGATTTTGCTGAGATGAAACAGCTCTTTCCAGCGGTCGATAAAGTTAGAAAGTTCCATGTATTCGATATTGGCGGGAACAAGATCCGACTTATTGCCGTCGTGATGTATCACGCAAAACGTGTGTATATTCGTCATGTCTTGTCCCATAAAGAATATGACCAAGGTCATTGGAAGGAAGGTTAGTATGAACGCGATGATTAAACAGGCCGTAGACCACTGGCACTACGTTGCACCATTGCTTAGCAAGCCAGAAAATGAAGACGACTTTCATACACTTGTTGAAGCTTTAGATGAACTTTTAGATACCGTTGGTGATGACGAGTCTCATCCTTTAATGGGGCTTATTCATCAGCTTGGTGATTTGGTTGCTGATTATGAAAATGAGCATCTTCCTATGGTTAAAGGGGATGGCCGTGCTGCTTTGGCTTTTCTAATGGAGCAACATGGTTTAGGTCAGTCTGACTTATCAGAGGTTGCAACCCAATCTGTGATTTCTGAGATTTTAAGTGGAAAACGCCAACTGAATATTCGTCATATTAAGGCATTGTCTGAGCGGTTTAATGTATCGGCAGATACGTTTTTCTAAAAGATAGGGCGCCGTGAGGCGCTGAACCGTACCGGGTTTGTCGGAGAGTCAATATTCTGAGAGACTATCCCGATGACAAAATTAAAATATACCCCTGAAATCAGAGAAAGAGCGGTTCAATTATTGATTGAATCCGAGAAAGATTATCCTTCTACTTGGGCTGCAATCACAGCAATAGCTCCTAAGATTGGCTGTACTCCTGAAACACTACGTGTTTGGTTGATGTGTGCTGAAAAAACAGGAGGTTTTAACTTGGTAAACTAAACACACTCATCAGGAGTTTACCATGAGCAAGAAACACAAGACTTAGACCACAGAATTTAAAGCTGAAGCTATCAAATTAATTGAAGCCAATCAAGGCAATGTCTCGGAAACAGCTAGACAACTTAGCATTTCAATGCAAACTCTTTCAAATTGGAATACCAAAGCAAAGGCTGGAACTTTAGCAGGTACAAAACAGTATTCACCTGATCTAAACGCTCTACTCGAAGAAAATAAAAAACTCAAACAACAGCTCAAAATAGCTGAAATGGAACGTGAATTTTTAAAAAAGGCAGCAGCGTACTTTGCCAAAGAAAGTCAGTAAGGTACGCCTATATGAAACAAAAAAGATATTCTTTTCCAATTACCTTAATGGCTCGATTACTTCATGTTTCAGTTTCATGTTTTTATGATTGGCTCAAGAGAGGCGTGAGCAAAAGAACGATTCAACGAAATCAACAGACGATATTGGTGAAAATAGCCCATGAGGAGACAAGGCAGAGCTATGGTTATATTCGATTAACCAAATACTTACAAGCTCAGGGTATAAAAATGAGTATGTACGCTGTACGTCAGATAAAAGCGCTGAACCACCTGTATTGTAAGCGACACAAGCGTTTTAAAAGGACTACGAATAGTGACCATAATCGAGCGATCTATGAAAACCTGCTGGAGCAACAATTCTCAATGACTAGACCAAATCAAGCATGGTCAAGTGATATTACGTACATATGGACTGTTGAAGGATGGCTGTACTTAGCAGCGGTAAAAGACCTTTACACGAAGCAAGTGGTTGGCTATAGCTTAAATGAGCGCATGACAACACAGCTTGTTTGTAATGCGCTAAATATGGCTATTCACAATCAAAAACCAACCAAAGAACTGATTGTGCATTCAGACAGAGGAAGTCAATATTGCAGCCATGAATATCGAAATATACTTGAGCAATATGGTTTTCAAGGTTCAATGAGCAAGCGCGGAGACTGTTACGATAATGCACCGATTGAAAGCTTTTGGGGAATACTGAAAAATGAGTTAGTGCATCATTACAACTATCAAACCAGAGAAGAAGCCAAAGCAGATATTATAAAATACATTAGACTTCCTTCATAAATCATTTTTCAATCAATTTAATTGTTTATATTTCACCCAATCTAAATTGTATATGCCAGCAAGTAAATTAAACCGCAGGTTTAATCGTTTACGACGATTTCTATATACACAAGATAAAATCTTAAAACATTTCATCCTTCCAAATACATGCTCTACTTGAATTCGTCTACGACCAATCTCTCTATTTAACTTTTTTAATTCAGAATCTAGTTTTTCAGTTTTCTTTGCTTTAGATGGCATGAGGCATCCAAAACCCAATTTCTTTATCCCTAAATACCCCTTATCAACGATAAAAAAGGGCTTAAATTTTAATTTCCTCATGCTTTTTTTAAATATTTTAAAATCATGCATGCTTCCATGACTTCCACATACACTCAGTATTTCACCTGTTGTATAGTGCATAGATAGCTGAAATTTAAAGGTATGTCGCTTTTTTTTACCGCTATACCATTTCTTCTGTTTTTTTTGGACGTTGAACTAATATTTCAGTTGCATCAATCACAACAACTTCCCAATCCACTTCATCTCGATTAGGAAGTTGTTTTGGCAAGTTAAATTTTCCAGAACCGATTAAGGTATCTTCAATAACACGTGTGATACGAATTGCACTCGTTTCAGATACACCGTAACTCATACCAAGATGGAAAAATGTTCGATATTCTCTCCAATATTCTATACATAAGAGCAAACGATCTTCCAACGGTAATTTATGCGGTCGTCCTTTACCAATATGACCAGGTAAATGCTTATTTAGCTCGGCCAACATGAGGTTAAATGTAGCCCAACTAACACCGGTAAGCCTACGAAACTTAACGTCTGATAATTTTTGAATATCTTTGAATTTCATCCAAGGATTATCCATTGAATTAAATAATTTTACTGATTAATTTAAGATCAAACAAATTGTACATTTTTTGATTTATGACGGAAGTCTATTGAGTTATTTTATAATCATCGAAGAATTCAAAAGGGTTTGGGTTTTAAGACACCAAATCAAATGGCCGAAGACTTTTATAAGTTGGCTGCCTAGAATCTCCCAAGGGAAAGTCTCCTGATAATTCAGCGTATATCAGTTATTCAAAACAGGGAACTCCTTGTTATGGAAAATATAATTGGCAATTAAAAAATCAAACCAATGCAATAGGAGCAATCCATGAGGGTAAGTTATTTGCAGTGGGTTTATTTGATTGCAAAGTAAATTCTGATGTATTTCATTTTTGGGTAGATAAGTTTTTATTACCAGAGTTACCCTCGAATAGTGTAATTGTCATGGACAATGCAGCCTTCCATAAACGACAAGATATAACACTAAATATAAAAAAAGTGGAAGAATAAATTTCTAAGTTATTGTTTTAGCTTGATGCTTGTTTTGTATGGAGATAAGAGTAACTTTTGATTACTAGTTTTTACCTTAAATATACCGATTGAACGATTCATTTAAATGCTATCAATACATGAGTTTTACAATTTGGCTAGGTCAGCATGAGTACTTTCCACAAGATGAACCGTACCCGGTTTGTCTGAGACTTTTTATTTAAGTTAGGCCACCTGAACTAATCGTTTATTCACACCTCGTTTTAGCCAATCATAAAAGCGTGAAACTGATACATGAAGTAATCGTGCTATCAAAATAATCGGAAATAAGTGTTTTGGGATTTCACATAGGCGTACCTTACTGACTTTATTTGGCAAAGTACGCTACTGCCTTTTTTAGAAATTCACGTTCCATTTCACCATTTCAGCGGATTTAAGCTGCTGTTTAAGTTGCTTATTTTCTTCGAGCAAAGCGTTTAGATCAGATGAATACTATTTAGTACCAGCTAAAGTCCCTGCCTTTGCCTTATTATTCTAATGCGAAAGGGTCTGCATGGAAATGCCGAGTTCTCTAGCTGTTTTTAGATACATTGCCTTGAATGGCTTCTATTGCTTTGATGGTTTCAGCTTTAAATTCTGCCGTATACGTCTTGTGTTTCTTGCTCATGGTAAACTCCTGATGAGTATGTATGGTTTACCAAGTTAAAACCTCCTGTTTTTTCAGCACACATC
>NZ_JBZAYJ010000004.1:0-37353 GCF_058243045.1 Acinetobacter sp. LipI_23
AATAAAGTTTCATACGAATTTTCAAAATAAAGAAAATATATTCATTATTTTCAGTATTTTGTAATTTTGGTATGAAACTTTTTTTATTTTGATAGAATTAAATTTAGACTAGCCCTGCCTATAGTATGATACTTTAATAAATACAATATAATTTTGGAACCAATAAAAACAAATACTTATGCACAACAAAGGATGAAACTTTATTACTCTCATATAATAATAAAATAAGATAATAAAAAATTTGAATTTAATGTTTGTATTTTTATAATTAAGTTTGTATCAAATGGGAACACATCATACGCTACTTGCTCAAAGAACAGTCAACCAAAGCAAAAAGGCATGCCATCAATTAAGCCAGATCATGATTTAGGCAAGGTAGATTGATGACAGCGAAGTTTTGAGCCGGTTTGTCATAGCGTGTGAATACCTTGCGTATTCTTATGCAAACCTACTACCTATTCTTATTCACCCCCTCATTTTGGTTCATATTAAACCACTGATTTTCTATTCAAATATTTCAAAACAAAATATGCAAATTTGAATCTTAAACCACCACCTTAATCTGCTATAATTTGTACATCATACTGATGTACAAATTGGTAGAAAAATATGACTAACTTAGCAACAGAACGAATAAATGTTCGTTCAACTGTAGATGCAAAGAATGTAATTGAGCAAGCTGCGAATTTATTGGGTCTTAGTGTGAGTTCCTTTATGATCCAGTCCTCATTTGAACGAGCAAAAGAATTACTTAAATCTAATCACGAGTTAAAAGTAAATAATGCTGATCGTGATATGTTAATGAATTTGCTTGAAAATCCACGCCCTGCAAATGATGAGATGAAAAAATTAATGAGTTTATTGGATGAAAATTGAGGTTTTACAAGCCCATCATCAGAAAAAATCATTTAATTGTGGGCAAGATGATTTAAACAAGTTCATCAAACAATACGCATCTCAGCATCAGAAATCAGGAACAAGTAAAACCTATGTTGCTATTGATGATGATACACAGCAGGTGCGAGGATTTTATTGCCTATCAAGTACCTCTATTGGATTTGATGGGGTTGATGCGGTTCTCACTCAACGATTACCTCGTTATCCACTCCCTTGTGTAGTTATAGGTCGCTTTGCCGTTGATCAAACTGCCCAAGGGCGAGGAATAGGAAAAGTGCTTTTAGCACATGCGCTTAAACAAGTTTCAAAAGTTGCTCAAATTATTGGTGTAAATTTTATTGTAATACATGCCAAGGATCAAAAAGCGATGGAATTTTATCAGCGTTTTGGCTTTATTTCATTAACATCAAATCCATTAACATTAATATATCCAGTGAGTGAAATCCTAATTTTAATTAAATGGCCTACTAGCAACAGGAGTGACTAGTAGTAGATTACGAACAAGAATAGGTGACGGACTTATTCAGCAATTTGCAATTTATGAAGACTAATGAGGAAAAGTCAGTTTTTCTCAAGCTGATTGATAAAAAACCCTAGGAAAATTAATATTTTGGCTACCAAACAATTCAATAGTAGCTCATTTTATTCTAGAGTTTTCACTGGAATTTAAAATCATACTTTCAAAAGTAAAGAATGAAACTTTATTTTTTAAATTTTTCACAATAAGATGAAACATTTTAAAATTAACCAGAATAAATATAATTAAATTATAAATATCAATAATTTGAAATAAAAAATATAAAACAAAATATAAATCATAGATAAAAAGTAATAAAGATACATACCATATTGAATAATAAACAACCTAATGATATGCTCAAAAACATACTAAAGCAGGTTAAAAAAATATGTTAACCAAAGAGCAACAACTAAAATGGATAAAAGAAGGACGTGGTCAAGGCTTTCTAAATACATACAAACCCTTCTTGACAGTTAAGGATAATAAATCCCTAAACAACCGCTCAAGTCGTGTATATGGCTATAAAACCGGTCGAACTCATCACTTGTTTTCAGATTTAGAGCTCGCTGTTTTTTTGATTTTAGATAGAAATATTTTTATCAAAGATATTCGAGAACAAATGCCACTGAATTTAAAAGAAACTGAGGATTTGGCGCGTACTTTTTCCCTTTATCATCCAATGAAAAATGGTATTGCACAAATACTAGTTTCTACATTTTTTATTGTTAGTGAAGCTGCTAATGCTCCCCCTGTTTATGTCATCAGAGCTATTTCTCATACTGAATTAGAAAATTTAAATATTCTTGAAAGTCTCGAATTAGAAAGACGCTATTGGCAGAAAGAAAATATCCCTTGGTATCTTGTTACAGAAAAAGATATCCCTATAACGGTCGTTGACAATATTAAATGGTTATATCCTGCAAATTACTCAGAAAGTAAAAATCATACTTCAGATAAAATCAACTTCTATTATCAGCAATTTATAAGAAATTCTCATCTGAGTCTAATTGAACTATCAAAATATATTGATGTTCAATATTCATTAGAACCAGGAGAATCACTATTAGAAATCCGCGAGCTCATCGCTCAGAGGTACTTCGTATTTGATATCAACATTAGTTATAGAAAAATCACATGTGGCAATATAAAACTCAGTAAACAAGATTCATGGGAGGTCATCTGCAATGCTTCGAATCAATGATGTTTATGAGTGTGATGAGAAAAAGTATCGCATCCTCAAAGTATATACAGATCATATAATTTGGATCGAGCTTGAAAATCAAAAAGCTTTACCGGAATTGTATACAAGATCCACACTCATCGAGGCAATTGAATCGGGCAACATAAAAATTACTACAGATCCTTTTGAAGACATGTCTTTGCTGGTATTAGAAGAAAACTCTGTCTATCAAATCAAACGTGACAAGAATTTAGCTATTATAAAACCTATAGTTGAACATGAAAAATTTTATGATTCAAACATACGTGCATCTTTGATTAATGAAATTGTAAATCAAAAAATTACAACTAAACAGACTATATATCGCTTACTTCGCCAGTATTGGCAAAGAGGAATGACCCCGAATGCCTTAATCCCTCAGTATTATAATTCTGGAGGAAAAGGTGTTAAAAAGGCTGTAAATAATAAAAAATTAGGTCGCCCGCGTATTATTTCTGAAGGGACAGGCGCTCTTATTGATGAAGATATTGAGAGGCTATTTAGGAGAGTCATCAATCAGTACATGCTCAATGAAAATAAGCATACTCTACCCTACACATATCGTAAGTTTCTTAGTATATATCGAAGCCTATATCCAGACATTATTGAAACTGAAGTCCCATCAATCTGGCAATTAAAATACTTTTATGACCGTGAATATAGTCCTATTCTAAAAATAAAATCACGAACTAGTAAAATTGAATATTTAAAAGACAAAAGAGTTTTGTATTCAACAGTTAATACACATGTTCTCGGACCAGGATCACGTTACCAAGTAGATGCTACGATAGCCGACATCTATCTTGTTTCTGACTCAGATAGAGGCTGCATTATTGGACGTCCAACCATTTACTTTATGATGGATGAATTTAGCCGTATGGTTACTGGCATGTACGTAGGACTAGAAAATCCATCTTATGCTACGAGTATGTTAGTTCTTCGTATGGCGATGTCTGATAAGGTCGATTATTGTAAAAAATTTGATCACGAGATTACTTTTAACGATTGGCCATGTATTGGATTACCTGAGGCAATACTGGCAGATAGAGCCGAATTACTTGGACATCAAATTGAGAATCTCGAAAAGAACTTTGCCATCCGAATTGAAAACACACCTGCTTATCGTGGTGATTTAAAGTCAATTGTAGAGCGCTATTTCCGCACTATCCAGGCTGAATTTAAACCTTATGCACCTGGTGTAGTTCAAGCAATCAAAGAAAAAAAACGTGGTGGTAAAGACTACCGACTAGATGCAACACTCACTGTTAAGGAATTTACCCAGATCATTTTAAATTCTGTTCTCATTTACAACAACACACATGAACTTTCTTCTTATGATCGCGACATTGATATGCCAACAGATTTACCTTGCATTCCTATTCATTTATGGAATTGGGGCATACAGAATCGAACAGGTAAGTTACGCTCAGCATCAGAAAAAGCGATTTATATTGCACTACTTCCCCGCACAGATGGCACCCTCTCTGAGCTAGGATTAAAGGTTTTCGGAGTCTTCTATAATTGTAAAGAACTCATTGAACGCGGCTTGCTACACAGGAAAAGTGCTTCAAGACAAAGGCCGAAATTTAAAGTTGCTTACGATCCAGCAAACGCTGAAAAAGTTTATATATTTCATTCTGAAGATCATTCAGATTATTGGGAAGCACAACTTTCAAATCGTTCTAGAGAATTTAGAGGTTGTAGTTTTTGGGAGGTATGGCAAGTTCAACTTGAGCAAAAAATAACACGATCTCGCTACAAAATAAATGCAAATCTTGCACGTGCTGATTTAGAACAACGCAATGAAGATATCATTGAAAAAGCGATTTCATCTAGACATTCTACTCAAAAAAGTAATGCTCAACGCCTTTCATCGATACGGAATAACCGTAATCAGGCAAGAATTGAAGAAAGGGAGGATTTAAAGAAATCTACCCAAATCCAAAGCTCACAAGATTCGAAGGTTACAGACAATATTATTCCAATCTCAGGAATTAAAAAAGCAGAAGACGAAGAATCCACCTTACTTATTCCAACCTATTACGAATCATTATTTGATGAAGATGATAATTAAAACGAGGTAAATAATAATGAAAGTTAATGCAGTTTATCATCCAAGTTTTGGACAGTATCAAGGAAATCCTCTTATAGAAGCATTACCACCTGTACGTGAATTTTCAGAGGTGAAAAATGCACTAAAAAGTACAATTACCATTAACCCATCAGAAAAACATGAATCAGGTGTAGTTAGAGGTCACCTTATTGCTCAGTTGATGAATAATTTTTTTCAACCGATTGCACGGCATATTCAACTGGAACAAAAACTCTCCATTATGCTTCGTGAAGGTTACGTAGGGCGTAATCTTGCAAATGGCTCTCTTAATTCACATCTACAAAATGGTTATGAGCGAATGATGACTGGTGATGTAAATGCCGTTCGCTTTGAAGCAGCTAAGTCCACTGCACGAAGTATGTGTTTTATTGGCTGTTCAGGAAGTGGCAAAACTACTACCTTAAATCGAATTCTAGCTACTTATCCTCCGGTCATTTTTCATGAAAAGTATAATTTTACGCAAATTGTTTATTTAAAAATTGATTGCCCACATGATGGCTCTTTAAAAAGTTTGTGCCTACACTTTTTCAGAGCAATCGATCAAGCACTAGGGTCTGATTATGAAAGAAAATATGCATTAAAAAGACATGGTATTGAAACATTACTCAACTTAATGCGCCAGATTGCCAATTTACATGCAATTGGATTGCTTATTATTGATGAAATTCAGCATCTAAGTGTGAACAAGTCTGGAGGTGCAGATAAAATGCTGAATTTCTTTGTCACTTTGGTTAATGTGGTTGGCTTGCCAGTCGTGATGGTTGGCACACCAAAAGCTCGATTTATTTTTGAAGATGATTTGAGATCTGCTAGACGAGGGGTGGGATTAGGCTCAATTCTGTGGGAACAGATTAAAAATGAAGAAAACTTTATTCACCCACAGACAAAAAAAATAATTAAATCAGAATGGGTCGGATTTACTGAAGCACTTTGGAAGTATCAGTGGCTCAAAAAAGCAGATCTTATGATAAGTGAAGAAATCAGGAACTGCTGGTATGATCTCAGCCAAGGCATTCCAGATATTGTGGTTAAATTATTTGTATTAGCCCAAATGAGAGCAATTGAATCAGGGCTGGAGCGTATCACGGTAAAATTACTGAAACAGACATATGAACAAGATTTAATCCCAATTCACCCAATGATTAAAGCGCTACGCTCAGGTGATGCCGAACAAATTTCACAATTTTCCGATCTGATTATTCCCGAAGTTGATAAAAAGCTACTCCTCTTACAAGCAAAACTAGAGCAAAAAAAAGAGTTCATGGAAGATATTGATATCTATGATGGACATCAAGAATCTATTCATTTACATCGCCTACTGATTGAGCTGGGATACGAATCAAATTTATTAGCACCTCTAGTTAAAAAAGTATTCCGAGAGAATCCTAAATTTGACATGAAATCAGTAATGCCGATTATCCTAAGCTGGCTGCATGAGCAAAATGAGGAGTTCTCTTCACCTTCTAGTGCAAATAAACCACAAGATACACAAAAGATAAGAAAACAGAGAATTCAACCCAAATTATGGCACTCTCTTGATAATGATGATTTACGTTTTCAGTTCAGTCAGAAAGAAAATAAACAAAGCTTTTATGAACATCTAAAAAACCAGACTGATTATGTCATCAATATGGAAACTTTAATAAAAGAGGCAGGATAAATATGCTAAATTTTCCGGTTCCTTATGCTAATGAGTTAATCTATAGTTCAGTTGCTAGAGCTGGAATACGATTAGCAATTAATAGCCCAAAACAACTTTTAGATGAGGTTTTCCAAGATCGCGAAGTTGTAGCAACAATAGATTTGCCCGCACATTTATCAAAAATTTTAAAGCTTTTACCTGAAACACAATTTAATGCAGAAAAACTGATTTATCAGCATACTCTTTTTCCTCTTTATGCCCCATTTGTTCCAGAAGAGCGAAGACAAGAATGCATGCTATGGATGCTGAATAAATCAAATGGCTCAGTACACTTAGCCCTAGGAATTAATGCATCGTACATAGCAACTCCCACATATTTGCAATATTGCCCGGGATGTATAAATGAACAGCTTAAACAATATAAAGAATACTATTGGTCCAGACTTTGGCAAGTCCAAGGTGTTACCTGCTGTCAAAAACATGGTGAACTTATACAAACGAATATAGAGTTTAGGTCACCACACAAACATGAATTTATTGCAGCTGATGTTAAAAACTGCCCGATTGTCACTCAGTCAGCAGCCAAATTAGATGATCTGTTCATCTGTAAAAAAGTAGATGAGCTTTTACAGCTTTGTCCAAAACAGTCTGCAAGTTTTGAGCAATGGAGTCTTTTTTATAAGAAACTTGCCCATCAAAATAATTGTGTCCGAGGAAACTCTCATATTTTATATGACTCCATTTATGAAAAAATTTCGACCCGCTGGTCTAAACAGTTTTTAAAGCAATATCATTTGGACAATTTCAGTTCTGAAAATAGTTGGCTACGTAGTATTTTCCGAAAACATCGTAAATGTTTTAGCTATCTTCAACATTTAATTGTAATTGAAGCTATGAATGCAGGTAGAGAGTGGTCATTTAATGAGGTCTTAGTAACTGTTAATTCTTTACAACCAGTCATTAAACCACAATCTATAAAATTACAATCCTCGGATATAACAGAATCTCAAAATACAATTATATTAGAAAAACGAAAAAAATGGCTTGAGGCAATCAATCAGGACAGCATCATCGCATCAAGAAAACAAAATAGAGCTCTATATGCATGGCTCTATCGCAATGATAAAGAATGGCTACTTGAAACAAACAGTCATTATCAGCAACCTCACATACCTACAGGAAATAAAATTGATTGGGGTACACGTGATCTTGAAACCGTTAAACTATTAATCAATATTAAACAACAATTTATAGAAAATTTAGATTTACCTAGAAAATCGAAAAACTGGTGGATCAAGCAACTTAAGAATCCAGCTACTATTGAAAAAAATTTAGATAATTTGCCATTAACCAAACAGTTTTTAGATCAATATAATGAGGATATTAGCTGCTTTCAGATTAGGCGACTAACCCGAGTATTACTGCAATCATATTCAGTAAATGAACAACTGCCACGCTGGATAATTTTACGAAAATCGGGTTTAAGTGAGGAAAGAATAACAACTGAAGCAAATAATTTTTTAACGAACGTTATTAAACTTATTCATTGGGAGAATTAATCTTGGTTATTAGGGGTTTTCCGTTAAACGCTAGAATTTCATCTATTGGGGCAATTTTTAAGAATAAACAAGGGATAGCTTGGAATATTAATCTTGGATTAGAGTATGAGGAACAAAGAGTTTTTAAACATACTCGATTCTCAAGCATGCACTTGGTCGCGCAACGCAGATGCTTAAATCCCTCAGTTGAATTGAAAGACGAAAATCATTTAACACTAAAATTTAAAATTAACGATCTCACAGAATGGCAGGTCAGCAATAATATTGCGACAAAACAATTCCAATTCACACAGAAATTAACTGACCTTGATCAAAAATTTAAAAATACAATTGTGCATTTGCCACAATTAGAACTGGCTAGAGCATTATTTTTTCATAATGCTTATTTTGCGAGAAATGCACTTTCACAGAACTTTTTAAGACTGGAATTTAACGTTCAAAAAGTTTCAGAAAACCATGTGCTGATTAAAGAACTGCCCTCAAGTAATTTCCCCCCATCTCAATATAATCATCCAGGCATGCGCAACTTACTCGCTTGGATTTTAATCAATCCTGAAATCAGAAGAAGCTATGAAAGCATTGCTACTCATTTTTTTAATGAAAAAATACAAGGCAAAAATAAAGAATGGTGGTATTTCAATTTCGATCCCCCTTCTTTAGAAAATGTAGAAATAACTGTGAAAGCCTATTATTCTAAAAAATTGGATCAAATTTATATCAATGAAATTGTAGAGATTAAAGGATTAGAATCGAACTTACCAAAGCGGATTGATTTTTCTAGTCCGCGATTTACTCAAAATAAGAATACATCGTCTACAGGAAAATCAGGCACTTACTCAAACCGACAAGAACCCGAATCTCCAGAAATTGATGACAGTCAAGAGGCTAATAGTGATCGTAAAATCCTTACTTTGCCTAGCTCTCCTGTATTGCTCAGCTTTTCCGATCCAGTTCTCACCCGTAAAATTTATAATAAAAAAAGATCCAAGAATGCATCCTTACCTTCAGAGGAAGATGAGATTCAGGACTATGATGCTATAGGGACTGATGAAGCAAGTAGCATTGGGACAATTGGTCGCGGTGAATTTGAGGGATTAGAAGATGAAAGCAATAATTTAGATTTGTTTATGGACCGTTTTGAAGCTTTCAGGTTCATGATAGAAAAGTTCGTTGAGCAAAATAATATTACGACGGCAACCTCAAAAATCCATGAACTTCCCAGATTACAAAAATCTAAACTCCACATAACTTCGGATGGAAATAAGCGCACCCTAATGGTATATAGGTTGAATCAGCTATTCGATTACAATTTCATAATCTTTGAAATAGATGTCACAGATAATGTGAAAAAACTTTCAACCCTAGTTCTCTGCTTAAATGATATGAATGAGTTTGATGAGAGATCAATTAAAGCAATGATGAAAGAAATTATGCAGCGTTCACTAAGATGGCCGACCTTAAAATATTTTGCAGACTATGGTTTGGCAAAAACCTTACATCATCCTAAAAATCTAAATGAACTTAATGAATCAAGTCATGAGTTCGAACGATGGGTTGAACGATTCGATAAAATTATTAAGGAATTACTTAAGAAATTAAAAAAGAATGAGAAAGTGTAAGGATTACCATTAGAGAATTATATTGCTGAAGAAGCCTTCAATAGTAGGTTTGTGCAGCAAAGCCCTGGAGATGAAAAAAGAATATTTCTATCTTGGCGATCAAAGCTGACGAGCAAGCCGAATTATTACTAGAAAAAGAATTAACTCAATTCAATAAAGTAATTCTTGCTCAGTCTCTCAGTTGGCTTAAAAAGTTTCTATCTGAAGTGAGAGGTATTACGATGTTTACCACAGCCAATAATCGGTCAAAAAAGGAATAGACGGAAAAATTTAATTATTATACTGACTGGGCTCAACGTATTTTAGAAAAGGGAAAATCAATGATACAAACTAAATACATCGTTACATATTGAATAGACAAAAATGAGTTAATTTTACTCAATTTTCTTTATAATCTTTTAGCATAATCAATGTTTTAGTCATTCGATTATTATACATTTTCATTTAAAATTCGTACTATTTACAACGTAACAAAACTAGAAACTCACTTTCTTTCGAGGCAAAATATGTTAAAACATTCTCTTAAACTTACAGCGCTTGCGGCTGCAACTTCTTTACTTCTGAGTGCGTGTGGGGGAGGCAGTAGTGGTGGCTCTACTGCACCTGCACAGACGATCAAAGGTCTTGCCATTGATGGACCATTAGCAGGTGCAACAGTTACTTTTGTAGACTGTAATAATGCTCAAGTAGAAACTGATAACGAGGGTAAATTCACTTTCCCACAAGATTGTACATCAAGTGAATTAACCGTAACTGGCGGTATTGATACAGCGACTGATTTGCCCTTTACTGGCGAAATTAAAGCGCCACAACGTGCTCCAAATGAACAAAATCTGATTGTAGTTTCACCAATTACTACACTTATTCAGGCAAGTATTGATGCAGGTGCTAGCCCTGCTGAAGCAACTCAGCAAATTGCTGCCGCTTTGAATTTATCAGGCGTAGATTTATTATCCGTTGATCCGATGAAGAATCAGCAAGTCTATGCCAAAACAGTTGCAGTACAGCAAATGGTCGAACAGATTCAAGCAGTTGTTGCTTCTCTAGGCGGTAGCACTACTCAAGCAGAGCTAAATAGAGCAGCATTTACTGCATTACAAGAAGCACTTTCCGATTCAGACGAAGACTTGACTAGCACAGCTACAATCACAGCTGCAATTTCTGCAACTGTAGAAGCCGTAAAAGATGATTTGTCATTAGATATTCAAAACAATTTAGCAAATGTACAGACTAACTTGGCAGCTTTAAGTGCGGAGGTTATTTCAAGTAATGTTCAATCTGTAGAAATAGCGATTCTAGATGTACCTGCTGAGACCTTCAATGCAGGTACCGAAAGTATTAAAAATGAAACTCAAGCTGCAGTTACTGAAGCGAAAGAGTCTGTTGCTGCAGAAAAAATTGTCACTATCTTGGCACCTGTCCTGACTCAAGCACCGACTCAAGTTGAAGAATCATTGAAGGCAATCAGTACAGCAGTTGCTAATCCAAGTGCTCCAACATCTAATGAAGACATTGCGAGTGCAATTACGCAGATTGAAGATATTGTACCTGCCGGAACTATTGATTCTACAACAGTTATCGAAGCTGTTCAAAACGCCAATGAGTTCTATGCAGACTATTTAGAATTAAATGGCTTTAATGTACAGAATACCAACCAAACGATTACATCACTTAATGCTTCACTCACTAACCCGATTCAAGTACAAAGTTTAAATAACCTTTTGGTGGGTATTACTTCTAACGGTACATATGCAACAACGGCTAACCCAATTGTTGCTGCTGCTACATTAAACATTAGCACGGGTACTAAAACATTAACGATCTCTGCAAATAAGTTAAATCTTAACTTTACTGCAGGTACATTAACTGCAGCTAGCATTCCAGCAGGCACAGAGATTAAGGTTGATTCCACAATCAATAGCCTAAAAACCACTTTCACCATAAACGCTGATAAAGATGTACTGAGTAACGGTAAAATTGCACTCAATACAACAACTTTAGGGTCATTGTCAGCAAATTTAGCAACTCAGCTCAATAGCTTTAGCTTAAAAGGTGATACTGTCACTGTAACTGCAGTTATCAAAGCATCACCCGTAATCGCTATTAATAATGGTAAGCCAGCTCTTGCATCTAAATACACTTTAGGTACAACTGATGGATCAGGTGTATCTGCTAAATTTAAAGTAACCCAATAAGCAAGAAAAAAGAGCTGCTGAGAAGCAGCTCTTTTTTATCATCTGGAAAAAAATATGAAAAAAATATCCACTATTCTGGGATTATTTTTAGGCAGTGCCTCTGTAAGCTATGCTGCCCCAAATGACCTGTATCTAAGTGCGAAAAACTTCAATTCACCTCATAATTCTGCTCTTGAACTCGATCTTGCCATCGATGCTGTGAATGACACAATTGATATCTTTGATATGCGTGAAAGTGAAGGCATTAGCGATAAATCAGCGGGTGATTACCAGGGTTTTCATCTATCTGGCCAATATGAGCTCAATCCTCAATGGTCCATTGAAGGAACTTACTGGCACCGTGAAATTGAATACAGTCAGGATACGAATGAAATTGAGAGTGCGTTATTGGCTGTTCGCTATAGCCCAGCACTCCCATTGAAAAAGAATGATGCTCTCAGTTTCCGTGCTAGCATCTGGGGTAACACGGCTGATACGCTATCGAAATCCACCCCGACACAGGTCAATCAGCAAGTATTTAATCAAGTTCAGGTGCATAATCCGGAAGACTTACAGCTACAACTTGATGCCATCTTCTCGCGTAAACTGGATCCGATGAATCAGCTGAATGCTTTTGCCAGTGTGGGTTATAGTAAAGTTAAAGTCAGTAATATTGATATCCAGGCCACACTCGCAGGCTGTTTAATGGATATTTCAGTTAATGGTAATAATCAATATTCAGGCCAGTTAGCTGCTCCTTGTTCCAATGAAAATATTACGGTCAATGATTTGTATAAACAGGGCAATGCCAATGAATTTGGTTTTGATATCGAGAAAGACCTAAGTTACGATGCCTATTATGCCAATCTCGGGGGTTCATGGAACTGGCGCTATCGTCAGTTCGAAAGCCAGCTGGCTTATCAATACCAGCGCTTGTGGCGTAACGATATCGATGATCGTGTAAGTAATTTTGGCAACTCCCCGATCAAGGATAATCATACTTTGGGTGCCAAATTCAGCTATGACTTTAGCCCGCACGTAACCGGGTTTATCGAAGGTCAGGTGTTCCAGCGCAATTTTGTTGGTGATATTCCCTTCCTCTATAATGGTGTTACCGCTTCACGTTTAGACAAACGTTATGGTTTAGCCTCAGTGGGGATCACCCTACACAGTTTCTAAACTGCCTTTAGTGATAGGGTTATAGCCAGCCTGATTTTAAACCCAAAAGCCTCTGTAATTTTTTTATGGGGGTTTTTGTTTTTTAATCTTGCCACATTATCTTTATACTATTTCAATAACTTAAAATTTACCTTATTTGAGGAATTCCGAGAGATCATATGAATAAACTGACCTGTTTCAAAGCCTATGATATTCGTGGCAAACTCGGCACTGAACTGAATGAAGAGATTGCCTATAAAATTGGTCGTGCTTACGGACAGATCTACCAACCGAAAACCGTGGTGATTGGCTGTGACATCCGCCTCAGCAGTGAAGCCTTAAAGCAGGCCACGATCCGCGGCTTAAATGATGCCGGTGTCAATGTACTCGACTTAGGTATGACCGGAACTGAAGAAATCTATTTCGCGGCTTTCCACTTGGATGTCCAGGGTGGTATTGAAGTTACTGCCAGCCATAATCCGATGGATTATAATGGCATGAAACTGGTGCGTGAAAATTCCCGCCCGATCAGTGCAGATACCGGTCTGAAAGACATTCAGGCCTTGGCAGAATCGGGTCAGTTCATTGAAGTTAGCCAAAAAGGTCATACGGAAAAATATAATATCCTGCCAGAATTTATCGATCACCTGATGACCTATATCGATCCGGCAAAAATCCGCCCGATGAAACTGGTGATGAATGCCGGGAATGGTGCTGCAGGTCATGTCGTTGATGCAATTGAACAAAAATTTCAACAGCTGCAGATTCCGGTTGAATTTGTCAAAATTCATAATGAGGCGGATGGTCACTTCCCGAATGGCATCCCGAATCCAATTTTGGTTGAAAACCGTGACAGCACCCGTAATGCAGTATTAGAACATCAAGCAGATATGGGGATTGCCTGGGATGGCGACTTTGACCGCTGTTTCTTATTCGATGAAAAAGGCCAGTTTATTGAGGGCTATTATATTGTCGGTCTTTTGGCTCAAGCCTTCTTACTGAAACAGGCTGGCGAGAAAATTGTGCATGATCCGCGTTTAGTCTGGAATACCTTTGATATTGTTGAACAATTCAAAGGTGAAGCAATTCAGTCTAAATCAGGTCATTCTTTCATTAAAGAAAAAATGCGTGAACATAATGCGGCTTATGGCGGTGAAATGAGTGCCCATCACTATTTCCGTGACTTTGCCTATTGCGATAGCGGCATGATTCCATGGTTACTGGCTATTGCCGTATTATCAGAAACACAGCAATCCTTATCTTCTTTGGTAGAAGAGATGATCTCCAAGTTCCCATGCAGTGGTGAAATCAACTTTAAAGTCGCCGATACCCAAGCGACCATCCAAAAACTTTTCGATCATTATGCCGATCAGCAGCCGGAGATCGATCAAACCGATGGAGTTAGCCTGGATTTTGGTGCATGGCGTTTTAATGTCCGTGCCTCCAATACTGAACCTTTACTGCGCCTCAATATTGAAAGCCGTCGTGACAAGAATCCACGACCGATGCAGGACTATGTTGATGAGCTGACCCAGCTGATCCAGAGTTAATACTGCAGTATCAAATACAATAAAATGGGAGCACAATATTGCTCCCATTCTTATTCATGTCACTTCAAGCATTTTAGTGATAGCCATTCGGATTCTGCTTCTGCCAGTTCCAACTATCTGCCAGCATATCTTCCAAGCCATATTGTGGTGTCCAGCCCAACTCTTGTACTGCACGGGTATTATCTGCAAAACAGGTTGCCACATCACCTTCACGACGAGGCACCAACTCAAATGGAATAGCAACGCCATTGACCTGCTCAAAGGTATTTTTCACTTGCAGCACTGAAATGCCATTGCCGGTACCAATATTCCAGGCACGACAACCTTGTGTCGTCAGACGGTTATTCAAAGCACACAGATGTGCATTGGCCAGATCCACAACATGAATATAATCACGCACGCCGGTACCATCCACCGTGTCATAATCATGACCAAAAATAGACAGCTTTTCACGACGGCCCACCGCAACCTGGGTCACAAATGGCATTAAATTGTTTGGAATCCCTTGCGGATCTTCACCAATTTGCCCACTCTTATGTGCACCGACTGGATTGAAATAACGCAATAACGCAATCGACCAGCGTTCATCCGAGATCGATAGTTTTTGTAATAACTGTTCAACAATCAACTTGGTATAGCCGTAGTTATTTGTTGGCATTCCTGTAGGCATTTCTTCATTTAAAGGTGAAGGATTATTTTCACCATAAACAGTGGCCGAAGAACTGAATACCAGTTTGAACACCTGTGCACGCTGCATCGCCTGTACCAGACTGATCGAGCCGGCAATATTGTTATCAAAATAAGCCAGAGGAATCTGCTGGCTTTCACCTACCGCTTTCAGTCCGGCAAAATGAATCACTGCATCAATCGAATTTTGCTGAAAGACCTGATCCAGTAACTGGCTATCGCGGATATCGCCTTCAATAAACTTCAGGCTTTTCTGGGTCAGCTTTTCTACCCGGCTTAAGGATTCAGAGGAACTATTGCACAGATTATCCAGCACGATCACTTCATGTCCGGCATTTAATAATTCTACACAAGTATGTGAACCAATATAGCCGGCTCCACCGGTGACCAAAATTTTAGCCATGTGACTTTCCTAATAAAATGTTAATTAAGCCTTGGGTTGAACCATCCAGACCACTCAAGTCAGTCTGTTCACCATTCAGTATCGGCAATAGCTGGTTGGCAATTTCTTTACCCTTTTCTACGCCCCACTGATCGAATGGGTTAATGTTCCACAACACGGATTGGACAAATACCTTATGTTCATAGAGTGCAATGAGCATGCCCAAGCTATAAGGATTCAACTCTTGCATCAATAGCGTGGTACTCGGTTGATTACCTTCATATTGCTTATAGGCCGGCAAGCTCGCCAATTCAGTTTGATCTAGTGCCTCATTGCCAAAAGCCAGTAAACGCGATTGCGCCAGACAGTTGGATAAGGCCAAATGATGTTGTTCGACCAATGCTTCGGCACTATCTGCATAAGTATATTGCTGGCTGTTATAACGCTCTACCGGCGCAATAAAATCACAGCTGACTGACTGGGTACCCTGATGCAAGAGCTGATAGAAGGCATGCTGGGCATTCGGACCCACTTCGCCCCAGATGATCGGGCAGGTATCGAATTGGACTTTTTCGCCATTACGCTGGATCGACTTACCGTTGGATTCCATTTCCAGCTGTTGCAAGTAAGATGCAAAGTATTTCAACCGACCATCATAAGGCAGAATTGCATGGGTCTGAATATCCAGAAAATTGGTATTCCATGCTCCCAACAGTCCCATCAGCACCGGAATGTTACGCTCAAAAGGCTGGTACTGGAAATGCTGATCAATCGCATAAGCACCGGCCAGCAACTGCTTGAAACCCTCTACCCCGATGCTCAACGCAATAGGTAATCCGATACAGGACCAGAGTGAATAACGCCCACCCACCCAGTCCCAGAGCAGCAACTGGTTTTCTGGCGCAATGCCCCATGCGGTCATTTTTTCCGGCTTGGTTGATACTCCAATAAAATGATGCTTGAGAATATAAGGATGTTGACCTAAGGCCTTTTCCAGCCATAAGCGTACCGTCTGGGCATTGGTCAGGGTATCAATGGTACCGAAGGATTTGGACGAAATAATAAATAGCGTGGTTTCCGGACGCAGTTGATGCAACAACTCGGACAGCTGACTGCCATCCATGGTCGAGACAAAATGCACACTGAGTGGCTGGGCAGACTGGTATTTAAAATCCGATAAGGCATGGGTGACCATTAGAGGGCCAAGATCTGATCCGCCCACCCCGATATTGACCACATCCTGAATCACTTCACCGGTGGCGCCACGACGCTGCCCGGCATGGATTTGCTCGACCAAGGCATACATGCGCTCAAGTTGAGCATGCACATCAGCGGCCAGATCCGCATGCTGCTGATCCTGTGCTGGCAAGCGTAATGCCCAATGCATGGCAGCACGTTGCTCGGTATAATTAATGTCCTGGTTTGAAAATAAAGACCCGATCCAGGATCTTAAATTTTGTGCATCTGCCCATTCAATCAGGTCCTGCATCACCGCACTGTTCATTCTGTGTTTACTATAATCGAAGACCAGCTGTTCAAACTGAATTGAATATTTGTTAAAACGCTGGGGGTCTGCGGCAAACAGTTCTCGTAGATGCACCGCATCAAGTTGTTCTTTGCTCGAGGCGAGTTTTTGACACACAGTTTCAGTATTTAGATCTGGTTTAAGCTGACTTAACATTAACGTCCCACCCCAATATAATTAAAACCACGCGCCTTGATATAGGCCGGATCATACAGATTACGCCCATCCAAAATCAGGGGATGCTGCATCAGTTTAATGAGGTGTGGATAATCTGGACTACCATACTGTTTCCAGGCAGTCATCAAACATAAGGCATCTGCACCTTCAACTGCCTGATATTGATCTTCACACAGGATTAGATCCTGCCGTGTCCCATAGACTTTTTTAATATTGGCCAATGCTTGCGGATCATGCAGTTTGACCGTCACCCCTTGCGCCCATAATGCAGTGAGCATGGCATGCACTGGAGATTGCTGGATGCTCGGGGTATTTTCTTTAAAGGCTGCACCCCAAATCGCCACCACTTTTCCCTGTAAATCGCCACGGAAATAATTCCATAGTTTGCGGAACAATAATTCTTTTTGTTGTTCGTTAATCTCCCAGACCTGTTCCAGTAACTGGTTTTTCACCCCCGAATCTGCTACCGCATGCGTTAAGGTGCGGATATCATGCGAGAAGTTCTCTCCACCAAAACCGACTCCTGGAAACAAATAGGCAGAACCAATCCGGTTATCCGCAGCCATGCCTTGGCGTACCTGTTCAATATCAATCCCGAGTTTTTCTGCCACGCTGGCCAGATCATTCATATAACTGATCCGGGTGGCCAGCATGCCGGAAATACTGAGTTTGGTAAATTCGGCATCCAGTACCGGCATAAACAGATACTGCTGCGCACGCGGAAACAAGGGGCGTAACAGCTCTCTGATTTTAGCCTGTGCATCTGCATGATCACAACCCACGATCAGCTGGGCGGCCTGAACAAAACTACGCAGGGCATTACCTTCCTGAATAATATCGGGCAGATAAATCCAGTCATCATTCGGCAGCAGTTGCTGAAAACGTTGGGTGCCATGCAAGCCAAACGTCGAAGCATTAATCATCAGCTTGGGATGAGCAAAACAGGCATGCCGAAGGGTATCCAGCATCTGAAATGCCTGCTGCTCTTCGGTGGCGTTAAAACTAAAGAAAAAAACATCCTGATTAAAATCCAGATGCTGAAAATCACAACAGTTTAAAAAACCGGATTTTTCCTGTTTGTGCAGCAATGACTGCAAGGATTCATCCTGAAAATAAGTCCGGGCCGGCTCATCTGCACTGAAGCTGTTACACCACACTACCTGATGACCACATTCAGACAAAAGGGCCGAAATGACCCCAGAAAATAAGGTTTTCCCCAGTACTGCGACTTTCATAGTATTCCTTTGTTATTATTTTTTATTATAAAGCGAGTTCTTGGATCAACGCTTTAAACTCGTGACCGAGCTTGGGATGATCAACCCCATAATGTAATACAGCTTTAAGATAGCCGAGCTTGTTGCCACAGTCAAAAGTTTGACCTTTCATGCGATAAGCTTCCACTGCTTCAGTCTGCTGTAACATGGCAATTGCATCGGTGAGCTGAATTTCATTGCCTGCCCCGCGTGGTGTCTGTTCCAGAAGCTGCATGATTTTTGCCGGCAGGACATAACGTCCAACCACAGACAGATTCGATGGTGCAGTGCCGACTGCCGGTTTCTCGACGATCCCTTGCATGACAATACTTTCGCCTTCAGCCGGAGATGCGGCCACATCGACAATCCCATACTGGTCCACCAGATGTTGAGGCACCGCTTCAACCATAATTTGTGCTGCTTGAGACGCGTCATAGCGTTGAATCATGCGAGACAAATCATTTTCCGGATCCTGATCCTTGACCAGCACATCTGGTAATAATACTGCAAAATCTTCATCGCCAATCACGGCTTTGGCACACAGTACCGCATGACCCAAGCCCAAAGGCTGCGGTTGACGTACACTAATAATACTCACACCGCTAGGCAGAATTTCAGTAATTTCTTTGAGTAAATCGGTTTTGTTTTTTTGCTCAAGCGTGGTTTCAAGCTCAAAGTTACGATCAAAATAATTTTCAATCGATGCTTTGGAAGAATGGGTCACCAGAATAATCTGCTCAATCCCGGCAGCAACTGCTTCACGTACCACATATTCAATCGCAGGGCGATCCACGACAGTCACCATCTCTTTGGGAATAGATTTACTGGCAGGTAAGAAACGCGTACCTAAACCAGCCACAGGGAGAATTGCTTTCTTAATCATATCTATAAAAACCTAGTTCACTTTAATTTCGTTACCGCGTACATAACCGTCGACATAATATTCCAGTTGTGCCAGTGCCCATTCAATATCAGCTTGAGTCGCGGTAAGTTCATGTATACGGTTAAATACTGCCAGAATTTCTGCCAATGGATAATGTTTTTCGACAGATCGTAGAATACGCGTATGCGCAGTAATTTCTGTATTTTCTTCGTCAATCAGCAGCTCTTCATAAAGTTTTTCACCTGGACGTAATCCAGTATATTGAATTTCAATATCGCCATTCGGGTCTTTATTATCTCTGACTTTGAGTCCGCTAAGGGCAATCATTTGACGAGCCAGATCCTGAATCCGTACTGGCTCGCCCATATCCAGCAGGAACACGTCGCCTCCTGTACCCAAAGCACCCGCCTGAATTACCAGTTGTGAGGCTTCCGGAATGGTCATAAAGAACCGGGTCACTTCTGGATCAGTCACAGTAATCGGACCACCTTTGGCAATTTGCTGTTTAAACAGCGGCACCACCGAGCCCGAAGAACCGAGTACATTGCCAAAGCGCACAATACTGATCTGGGTCTGGTTCTGGGCTTCTGCCATGGCCTGACAATACAGCTCTGCCATACGCTTGGTCGCTCCCATCACATTGGTGGGACGTACGGCCTTATCGGTTGAAATTAACACAAAGGTTTCGACGCCTTTTTTTACCGCAGCATTCACACTAAAGGCGGTTCCGACGGCATTGTTTTTCAACCCTGCCAGAGGATTACACTCTACCAGCGGGACATGTTTATAGGCGGCAGCATGATAAACAGTCTGTACACCATATTGTTCAATCACCCGTTCCAGCTTGGATTCATCCAGCACAGAGCCCAGAATCGGAATAATTTCACAGCTGGCAGTGAGGCGTAACTCTTTTTCAATACTATACAGCGCAAATTCAGTCAGTTCATAAATAACCAGTTTGGCCGGTTGGTTTTTAATGATCTGGCGGCACAGCTCTGAACCAATCGACCCGCCAGCACCTGTCACCATCACCACTTTATCTTTAATGTTTCTGGCCAGCAGCTCCGGCACTGGCGGCACCGGATCACGCCCCAGCAAGTCGATAATATCCACTTCCTGAATATCAGAAATCCGGATTTGACCATCCACCAGTTTGGTCAGCCCCGGAATCTCGGTAATTTTTAAATGTGCCGGCTCTAAAAACTTGATGATTTCACTTTTACGGACTCGCCCTACAGAAGGCAAGGCAATCAGAATTTCATCAATTTTTTGCTTGCGCATGATTTTTAAGGCGGCCTGGGCATCATAGACTTTGAGTCGGCCTATCTGCTGTCCGCTTAACGAGCGTTTATCGTCAATAAACATGACCGGCAAATGTTCATTGGAGCGATACAAGGCAGCAGCAACCTGTTGACCGGCATGACCCGCGCCATAAATTGCGATGCGTTTTTTCTGCACGTCGGCCTGCAAATAGGAACGGATAATAAAACGGATGATGCCGCGGCTAAACCAGATCCAGGCAAACATCATAAAGCCAAACATGAGTGGAATAGAGGTCGGAATAAATGCCGGGGTAAAATAAGCCAGGGCATAAAGACCAGCGACCGTCAATGCAGTCGCCAGTCCCATCTTGATCATAAACACTTCATTATACGTACGGACAATAAAGCGATACACCCCACAGATAAAAAGTGAGGCTACTGCAATTACGCTGACCCAGAGCGTACCAAGAGCCAGATTCGGTACCACATCTGCCCCGAGATCAAATTGGCGAATGGCGTAACAAAGCCAGATCAGAACGGGAAAAGTACAGAAATCAAAAAAAATTAAAAAGGCGAGTTTTAATGCTCGTGGTGACTCTACAAAGGGAATAATGATCGATTTCACAAGATGTGCCGTCTCATTTTAATATGTTTTAATGAATTACAATTCTATTCAGGATTTAAAGTAATATTTTATAGATAAATGCACTAAATTTGGCGCATTTATCTTGCAAAAATTTAATTAACTATTCTAGCAATAACGTGCTGAATTGCCATAACTGTTTTATTCATACTGTTATCACTTAAAGTAGGATGAACTAAAAACATCAGACTGGTTTCACCCAATTGCTGCGCATTTTTCAAACGCTGTGCTGGACGCCATGGCGTATCATCAAAAGCATGCTCGAGATAAACTTCTGAACAGGAGCCACTGAAACAAGGCACATTCTGCGCACTGATTTCCTGCATGATCCGGTCACGTGACCAGCCTTCAGGCAAAACATCGATATTGACCTGCACATAACATTTATAGGCAGCATGCACATAATCATCGGATGGACGATGTACGCTAAAATATGGACTATCTGCAAATGCCGCATAAATTTTTTCCATATTGGCAAGGCGTTTTGCAGTCCATTCCGGCATTTTTTTCAGCTGGAGACGTCCGATCACACCCTGCATTTCCATCATGCGCCAGTTGGTGCCAAAGGAGTCATGCAGCCAGCGGAAACCCGGTGGATGCTGCTTGTTATAGATACTGTCAAAGTTTTTGCCATGATCTTTATAGGACCACATTTTTTTCCACAGGGTTTCATCATTGGTGGTCACCATGCCGCCTTCACCGCCTGTCGTCATAATCTTGTCCTGGCAGAAGGACCAGGCCGCAACATGACCGATTGAGCCGGCAGATTTACCTTTATATTTTGCTCCATGCGCCTGTGCACAGTCTTCGATCACATACAGGCCTTTAGCGGAAGCCAGCTGCATGATCGGGTCCATGTCGCACATCCAGCCTGCCAGATGTACACAGATAATGGCCTTGGTATTGGGTGTGATCACCGCTTCAATGGTACGGCGGGAGATATTTTGGGAGCCCAGTTCAACATCGGCAAAGACCGGGTTTGCCCCAGCTGTTACAATGGAGCTGGCCGAGGCCAGAAAGGTACGTGAGGTAACAATCACATCATCCCCTGCGCCAATACCTAATGCCTTCAATGCGACATCAAGTGCTACAGTTCCATTGGCCAATGCCACTGCATACCGGGTTTCTGCGAACCGGGCAAATTCTTTTTCGAACTCGCGGCATTCCTGTCCGGTCCAGTAGTTGACTTTATTCGACAACAAAACCCGGGAAACTGCATCCGCTTCTTCCTGAGTAAAACTTGGCCATGGTTCAAATGCAGTATTTAGCATGTTGTATTCCCTAAAAATTAAATACGAATAAGACGATCACACTTAGAAAATACGAGATCAGCTTTATATTGATTAAAAGAACTCTCTAGTTTTTCACCAGCTAACCAAGCTAAATAGGCCTGAATAGTATTCATACCGGCTTCATGTGAAAAAGGATATCCACCACCGAAACGTGGATTCAATTCAAGCACATACAACTCACCATCCTGCTCGAACACATCACAATCTAAATTACCAATATGTTTTAAATTAGTTGATATTTTTTCGCCAATATCTGAAAAACGCTGGTCAATAACAGAAACCGCTTTATCTGTTTCTCCAGCCCGCATAGAAAGTTTTTTACGTACTACTGTCGTAAAATATTCTTGATCCAAGTCATTTACGATATCCATGCCATATTCTGGTCCATTCAATTTCTGTTGAATCAAGATGGCTGCATCTAATTCGTTCTTACTCGCCTCAAATAGAATTGTGTTCTTTAATTTAATCATTAGCAGCTTATAAGCTAATTCAAACTCTTCAAGACTTTCCGGAAATTCGATTCCAATTGAAGCACTGCCCCACCGTGGTTTTAAAACAAGTGGAAAAGTTAATTGACCTTCTTTAATCGCCTGTAATGCTTGATTATAATTAGTAAACGTCTGGGGGGTATTAAGACCAATAGAAGTTAAAAAATCACGCGTTTTAATTTTATCAAAGCAAATATCAATTACCGAACTATCTGATACAATAATTTTTGCGCCCAGATCAGCAAAGGCTTGTTTATGATGAGCCAGAATAGGTAATTCAAGATCATTTAAAGATATAATCGCATTGATATGATACTCTTTAACAATACTAAATAATTCTGGAATATAATCCTCACTATAAATAGAAGGAACAAGTAAGCTAATATCTGCATCAGACATTGCTGGAGCAAGTTTACTCATATCGGTAGCCAAGACTATACCTTGACCATTTAATGCTTGCTTACAATAATTAATGAGATAATTACGACGTCCAGCACATGTAAATAAAATATTCATAAGTTAATTTAAGCCAAAAAATTAAAAATTCCACCAGTATGCCAAAACAGGATATTACCTTGCAGATTGTGCTTTAATACGTACTGCTGCATACCCAAGAATGCTTTGCCACTATAAGTTGTATCCAACGCGAAGCCATAATCACGAATTGAATTAGCAGATAATTTTTTCAATTCATCATTATACTGTTCATAACCACCACACAAATAATCATCCAAGACAATAGTTTCATGTTGTCTCTGAATAGAAAAACTTTCACAAAGCTGATTATAAAAATTAGATACATGTTCTTGTGCAGATTGCTGATTTCTCGCAACAGATATACCAATTACTTTACAAGGCATATTTTTTTTCGACAAACCCGCCATTATTCCTGCCTGGGTAGAACCGGTACCACAAGCAACGAATAAATAATCTATTTCTAACTGCTGATCCAATTGAGTGACAGCATCAATATAAGCTTTACCGCCTTGGAGATTATGACCACCACCCCATAAATAATAAGGTTTTAAAGCTAAATTATGATATTGCTGCATCGACTGATCCATTATTGGACCTATATCTACAGATTGTTCAACAAAAATAATCTTTGCACCTGACATTCGCATTATTTTTGCGTTACCAGATTCTTTTAAAAATTTTTCTTTATCACCATGTAACACTAATGTACATTGCAAATGATGTTGCGCGCAAAAAACAGCAGTTGCTCGGCAATGGTTCGATTGTATACCACCAGTTGTTACTACAGCACTATATGAATTATCTAAAATTTCTTGGCCAATACTATCAATTTTGCGACCTTTATTACCACCACCTAAGAATGGATACAAATCATCCCGAATAATAGTGATGTTTTGATTAATCTCTGCTTGATAGATTTCTTGATAAATAATCATAAAAGTATAATCTCTTTACAGTCATAATTAACCTGATATTGAAATAAACTTTTATCTAGATCACCTATGAAACAACCATAATAATAACGATCTATAAAACCATTTTCTCTTCTAGTTTCATTACGTAATATACCTTCTTTTTTAAATCCAATTTTAGTATATAATCTTTGGGATGCAAAATTATCTGAATCAATATAAGCATAGATTTTATTTATTTTTAGAATTTCAAAAGCATAAACACATTGTAAAAATAATGTTTTCTTACCTAGGCCTTTTGCTTTGGTATCTGGGTCAACAAAAATGTAAGACTCCATTTTCAAAATATCAGTATCTAGTCCAGTTAAACCCGACATACTTAATACATCGCCATCCAATGTCTCGAAAACAAAATCTTCACGTTGACTATTTTCTTTATTAATATTAAACCACTGAATGGTATCTTCCATTAAAATAGGTGGTTTGAAATGCATAGTAGAATAAATTCGTACATCATTCATCCATTTGACCCGTAAAAGTAAGTCTTTTTCATTTAGTAGGCGAAATTTCATTTTTTGGATCGCTCCATATCTAAAGGTTTGCCAATAGCTCCCGGAATTACTGCAATATCCTTTCTAGCTATAACATTTTTAATAGTTAATAACGCAATTTTTATATCATTAATAAAACTAATATTCTCCACATATTGAGCATCCAGTTCTAAACGACTATTCCAGTCTAAAAAGTTTCTACCATTGACTTGGGCTAATCCAGTTATACCGGGTCTTACACTATGACGTAGTGCTTCTCTATTTGTATAATACGGTAGGTATCTTACAAATAGAGGCCTAGGTCCAATTAATGACATATCCCCTTTAATCACATTAATTAATTGAGGCATTTCATCAAGTGAAGTTTTTCTAATAAAACTACCAATCTTAGTTAGCCTTTGAGCATCAGGTAAAAGATTACCTTGATCATCTTTAGCATCATTCATCGTTTTAAACTTAATGATGCTAAATATTTTCTCATTTTTTCCTGGACGTTGTTGGGAAAAAAAAGGAGAACCTTTATTCGCTAAACTTAGTAAAATCATGACCACTAGAAAAACTGGACTTAATAAAATAAATACAAGTGTTGAAGCAATTAGATCCAATAGTCTTTTAAAAAAAAATTTATAAATCATTCTTAATCCTTCATTGCATTAAAAGTATCAGAAAATTTATTTAAACTAGCTTGTCTTGAAAGGTTTTTTTCATAGAAATTCTTTGCACTTAACCCTTTTTTCTCTAGCTCTAGCTTACTTAACTCTGATAACTTAATAATTACCTCTGCCAGTTTAATTGGATTTGAAGGCTCTATAACATAGCCTGCTTCAGCCTTCTCTACTAAATCTGCTGCATTACCTAAAACTGTACTCACGATAGGTCTTCCCAAAGACAAATAGGCTTGAGTTTTTGAAGGTACTGTAATTTCAAATAGGGGATCTTTTTTTAAGCTGATTAAGAGACAATCTGATTCTTCCAAATAGCCTATAACTTCTGAACTTTTTACACGATCATAGAAAACTACATTCTTTAAATTTTTCTTGGTGACCAAATCGACTAAATTCTGCTTTTCAATACCATCTCCAATAAAATTAAAGATAATTTCAGGATGTTCTTTGCTCAGTAATTCTGCAGCCAAAATTACGTTAGTTAAATCTTGAGCTTTACCCATATTCCCAGCAAATGTTACATTGAAAATATTTTCAACATATTTGAGTTGATGATTACCAGTAGGTAATACTCCCTCTAACCCGGACCAATTATAGATAATTTCAATCTTATTTTCTGGAACACCACGCTGAATTAATAAATCTCTAAAACCTTTCGATATCACAGTAATTTTTTTAGAATTACGATAAGACCAGTTACAGAAATAAGATATAAATTTTAAAGCTTTAGGGTTTTTTAACATCCCTGTCGCAGCTAGAGAATCAGGCCATATGTCTTGTATATCACTCAATACAGGTTTGTTAAAAATTTTTCCCAAAATCACTCCAACTAATCCTATATTTAAAGGAGTAGCAGCAACATGAATCGCATCAAATTTTCTAGCCATAAACAAACCGGCAATTAATGCAGTTATAAAAAAACTGATATAATTTGCTATACGTTTAAGTACTGACGCACTGTGATCCGGATATATCCAGACACGGTGTACAGCAATACCTTCTAATACTTCATGCTGATATGGTTTTAATTTATAACCAGTATATATTTTCCCTTCTGGATAGTTTGGAAAACCTGTAAGCACTTCAAATTCATGACCATACTTTTGCATGTCCTTCGCGAACTTAAGACCTTTAAATGATGGTTCAGGATTAAAGAACTGAGTGATATACAAAATTCTCATTAGTACTTTTTCCACACCACACGATTCACATAGTCGGTATAGCTTAGAACTATACGTGCGACCTTCTCACTGACGTTTGGCATACTATAGTCAGCGACTAAACGTAGTAATCTTTCTTCACCACGTGGTTGATGATCTAAAATCTCTAAACCTTGTAAAATCCGCTCTGCAGTTAAACCCACCATCATCACGGCAGCTTCTTCCATACCTTCAGGACGTTCATGTGCCTGACGCAAGTTCAAAGCAGGAAAATTCAGAATAGAAGATTCTTCATTAATGGTGCCACTATCCGACAACGTTGCTTTTGCAGAAAGTTGCAATTTGTTGTAGTCACTAAAACCGAGTGGCTTTAATAATTGAATGAGTGGATGAAATTCAATATTCAGCTCTTCAATACGTTTACGAGTACGTGGATGTGTTGAAACAATGACAGAATATTGATATTTTTCGGCAACTGCATTGAGCATTTCGACCAGGTCTAGAAAGTTTTGGTCTGAGTTAATATTTTCTTCACGATGCGCGCTGACAATAAAATATTGATGCTCTTTTAAACCTAAACGCTCTAATACATCTGAAGCTTCAATTTTGGCTTTGTAGTGATGTAGCACTTCAAACATCGGACTGCCCGTTTTAATCACTTGATCTGCTGGCAAGCCTTCAGCAAGTAAATAATCACGGGCAATTGTGCTATAGGTTAAATTGATATCAGCAGTGTGATCGACAATACGACGGTTAATTTCTTCTGGCACACGCATATCAAAACAACGATTTCCCGCTTCCATATGGAAGGTGGGAATCTTACGACGCTTAGCAGGAATGACCGCCATACAGCTATTGGTATCGCCCAACACAAGTAATGCTTCTGGTTGCACTTCTTCTAATACTTTATCTACAGCAATAATCACATTACCAATCGTTTCTGCACCTGTTGCACCAGCAGCATTTAAAAAATGGTCAGGTTTACGAATACCCAAATCGGTAAAGAAAATTTCATTGAGTTCATAATCATAGTTTTGACCGGTATGTACCAGAACATGATCAAAATATTGATCACATGCAGACATAACACGTGATAAACGAATAATTTCAGGACGCGTTCCAACAACGGTCATTAATTTTAATTTCTTCACAATCTTAACTCTTAATGTGTTAGTGGCATGGCATAAGTATCTGGTTTTTCACGGTCAAAAATTTCATTTGCCCATAACATGACTACCATTTCATCATCACCAATATTGGTAATATCATGTGTCCAGCCTGGTACAGTTTCTACAATTCGCGGCTCATCACCACACGTTTCAAGTTCATAGAACTCACCTGTCACTACATGCTTAAACTTAAATAATGCCTGGCCTTTAATCACCAAGAATTTTTCTGTTTTGGTGTGATGATAATGGCCACCACGCGTAATCCCCGGATGTGCAGTAAAGTAGGAGAACTGCCCTGCATCGGGCGTTTTCAGCATTTCAACAAATACTCCTCGCTGGTCGCCATATTTAGGTACGCTATAGTCAAATTGTTCAGGCTTTAAGAAACTTAAATAGGTTGAATAAAGTGCACGAGTTAAACCTGTTCCGACACGATCGGTAATTAAGGTATTGCGAGACTCTTTAAAACCTTTCAATGTTCGCGCTAATTCACCGACACTAATCTGATATTCAGGTTGTATGGCAAAAACTTGTTCTACCTGCTGTGTACCCTGAATAATATTCCAGAATGACTCTACGACATCATCCACATAGACTAGGCGAATAAGCGCATTTTCATCATGAATCTGGATCGGTAAATCATGCGCCGTGTTATAGCAGAATGTCGCCACAGCCGAATTGTAGTTTGGGCGTGACCATTTACCAAACACATTGGCCAAGCGGCAAATATAAACAGGATTGCTCTGTTGTTGCTGCAGTTCCAATAAAGCCTGTTCACCACCCAATTTACTCTGACCGTAGGCATTATCACGTTCAGCGTGAATAGACGAAGAAAGAATAATAGGAGTCTGCTTTTTTGCTCGCTTAAGAATATCTGCAATTTTTTGCGTCAGCGTAATATTTCCCTCAATAAACTCTTGCTCATTTAAAGGGCGGTTTATTCCTGCTAAATGTACAATCCAGTCCGCAGCAAGTACAGATTGCTCTAATTCTTCTGAACTAGAATCTCGGTTAAATTTTAAAACTTCGATTTCTGATTTTTCAGACAGGAATTGAATCAAGTTTTTTGCAATAAAGCCATTTGAACCTGTGACTAGAATCTTCATATTTAAGCCTCAGGATCAATGTATTGGCCTTGAGTTAAGGCACGTATAAATTCTAGCTTGAGCAAAAGTTTTTTCATACCTTCAATATCTAAACGTTCGGTATTGTGGGAGTTATAATCTTCATATTGAGTAATTTTTAAGTCGCCATCTTCAACATATTTTGAGTAGTTGAGGTCACGCTGATCCGCTGGAACACGATAATAATAACCTTGATCTAAGGCAACTACCATTTCTTCACGGCTCAATAATGCTTCAAATGCCTTTTCACCATGACGCGTACCCATAATTGAAATTGGATGATCTGGTACATTTAATAACTGAGTTAAAGCTTGTGCTAGAACATGAATAGTTGCTGCTGGTGCTTTTTGTACGAAAATATCACCGTTTTCACCATGCTCAAATGCATATAACACCAGGTCGACAGCATCATCCAAAGTCATCATAAAACGTGTCATATCTGGATCTGTTATTGTCAAAGGCTTCCCTTGACGAATTTGATCAACAAACAAAGGAATCACTGAACCACGCGATGCCATAACGTTACCGTAACGCGTACAGCAAATGGTAGTATCCAAGTCTTCAAGATTACGTGATTTCGCCACAATGACTTTTTCCATCATGGCTTTAGAAATACCCATGGCATTGATTGGGTAAACTGCTTTATCTGTACTTAAACATACAATACGTTTTACGTGGTTTTGAATGGCTGCTTCTAAAACGTTTTCTGTACCAATCACATTGGTTTTAACCGCTTCCATGGGGTGAAATTCACACGAAGGGACTTGTTTTAAAGCTGCAGCATGATAAATATAATCGACACCACGTGTTGCATTTAAAACGCTGTTATAGTCACGCACATCACCAATATAGAATTTCAGCTTAGATGATTGGTACTTTTTACGCATATCATCTTGCTTTTTTTCGTCACGACTAAATATTCGTATTTCTTTAATGTCTGTTTCTAAAAAGCGTTTTAGAACAGCATTACCAAAGGAACCGGTACCGCCTGTGATGAGAAGAATCTTGTTTGTAAAATACATATTTAGTCCACTAGAAGTTGCATAATCTTTGAAAGATCATTTTCAATTAATTTCTTTGCGCAAGGTAATTCATTTTTAATAGCAGTTACTATAGCAGCTTGTATAGAAGCTATACTAATAGGATCAAAAACTAATGAAGGCTCACAAACTTCATAAGTATAGCTCAGGTCTGATGCTATTATTTTACAACCACCATCTATAGCTTCAGCCAACCCCAATCCAAAACTTTCAGCCAATGAGGGAAATATAAAATATTCATGACTTAAATAAAGTTCGGTTAGTTTTTCCCTATCTATAAAACCAACATTTTTAACAGGATAACCTAAATCAATTTTCTGCTGAATATACTTACATAAATTTATATCTGTATCTGGTACAGTAACTGCCAAACTACCTTTATGTACTTGATCATAAGCTAAACAAAAAGATTCAATTAACCTATAATGATTTTTATGAGGAGAGCTATTACTAACATACAAAAAACTAAATTTAGCTCTATCTATAATATAATTAGAGAAATCCAACTTAGGATAAAACGGTAATTTTATAATTTTTTCATTTTTTTCCAATAAATACTTTTTCGAGATTTTCAATTTAACATTTTCGCTTTGCACTAACCATATATCAGCATTTTCTTTAGTAAAATTGAGGATGAATTGTTTAAACTTATATATACACTTATTTTTCAAAGAAAAGTCTTTAGGGAGATTTAAAAAGAGAAGTTGATGAAAATATACTAAAACTTTAGATTTCAATCTAATAGTGGGGGGCAAGTTCCCAAAACAAAGAACTTGATCAAATTTTGTTTTATTCACTTTATAAAAAAAATGCCTCTCGATTAATGAGTTGGCAATATATTTCTTACGTGAATCTGGAATATGTTTAAAATAACATTCAACTCTCCTATCAAATAAATAAAAAACATTTTTAAGCTCTTTTTCTAGATATTCAACTAAATACTTGAGTAAAACCAACCCACCACCATTATTAATAAAAACAGAATCTAGCAGTATCATACATTCCTCATTAGATTAACTTATTAACAACAAAATCCATTAATTCATAAATTTGTCTAGTAGAGTTTTTATCATTAAGAATAAAGGACCTTGCTGCATTTGCGGTCTCATTTAATTTATTAAGATCTCTTTCAAAAAAATTAATAATATTATCTTTTAGACTTATTTGGGGGTCAATAAAATTAAGATACTTATGATATTCATCAGGTATGCCACTTAAATTATACATTAGAACAGGTGTGCCAGAAGCTAGGTATTCCATTGTTTTAGAAGGAAAGGTGTACATATTCAATTCATGCTCATTCTTTCTCGGGTTAATTAAAATACTTGCTGTTTTTTGAATTTTTATGATTTCAGCTTTATTAAGCATTCCCAAATATTTAATATTCTTATACTTTATTCCACACTCAATAATATAGTTTTTTAACTCCCCATCCCCACAAATCCAAAGTTCATAATGTTCAATTGATTTAAAGCATTCTATTAGATCCTTCACCCCATAAACATCTTTAAGTGTTCCAGTATATAAAACAACATTCTTTTCTTTTTTTATTTTTTCACTATTATCTATTTTAATAGGAGTATATATACCTTCCATAACAAAGCATTTACTCGGATCCAATTTTAAATAATCAGCAACATATTTAGTTAAAAAAACATACCCATCAAATTTATTTATATTTTTTTTAAAAAAATTATTTTCAAATATAGAAATATATTTATTATAAACAAAATTAGAACTACTTACATGTTTAGGTAAATCAGTAATTATTGGCACTATAGTAGCTTGACCTTCAAACTCCAAAGCAGCCTTTAAATAAGCATAATTTGCTGAGTAAACAAAAATTATATTCTGACAATCTCCTGAAAGGCTCTTTTTAATATAATTTTTTAAACCTTTAATTTTTAATTGATTTTTTATAAAGGGAATATTTAGATAAGAAACACCATAAAAATCATTTTCCTTATATTTCCACACTCCACCTTCTATATACATTATTTTACTATCTTTAGAGCAATAAGGGAAAAAAGGAGCTGAAATAATTTTAATTTTATATTGATTAGATAATAAACCATCAATAAAACTTGCTTGAAAGTTTTCACTAGCGACTTGAAGGCCATTTGAAATACTATCAATATATTTAGAATAGAAATCCCTTGGAAAAAGCCCACCTACAAAAATAATATTCACTATTTTATTTCCTATAATTCAAATTACTAATTGATCCAATAATAATACAATAAAGAGCCAAAAAATATAAGAAACCATCAAATATTGGCTCAAAATTAAGCAAAAAAAATCCAAATAAAATATTAAATATAAAATAAATCTTATATTTAGTGTCTAGGTTAGAATAAATTAATTTTGGTATATAAGATAATATTAAAATCTGCCAGATTAAAAAAAATAAGACCGGTAAAATTCCAACACTTTTTGCTATATCTAAAGAAAAATTATGAGCATAATATTCCCCCTGCCACCCCCAAGGATTTTCATAAATTTTTTCTAAAGATAATCTCCATTTTTCAAATCTCCCCCCCCCTCCAGAAATACTAGCATCTGCATTATCCATCCTATCTAAAAAATAATAATTTAAAATATCACTTATTTTTTTATAGAAAAATAAAGATAAGATTATTAGAGTCGACATGATTAAAAAATTATATTTATTTTGTTTTTTACTTCTACACATAAATATAATTACACTTGTGGAAATGAAACCAAATAAAGCAATTAAAATCAGTGTTCTAGACCCTAAACGAATAGCACAAATTAAACTAAATAATACAAATAATAATATTAAAGATTTATTTTTAGTATTAAAAAATAACAATGATATAAATGAAAAACCTAAACAAAGATAACCTGCCATTACCGTAGCTGAAACCAATTCACCACTAAAATAAAATGGTATAGACCTAATACCACCAACAAAACCATTCAAAATAATATCTTTAAACACTGATATTATTGCTATTGAGCTCAACATTATTGTTGAATAAAAAGAAATCTTAAAAGAATCAAAGAAATTTAATAACCCTAAAGCGTAACAGAAAACTATAAAAATAAAAGGAATTAAATTCACAACATCCATATATCCTTTTATAAAGCTTATTAATATATATATAAACAACCCTAAAAAGAAAAACAAGAAACCATAGCTCTTTTTAATTGATCTCACCAAAAATGGTATAGTTAGTGAAATAAATATAAGCTTTAGAAATGTAAATAAATTTATTGAAAATAATATAAAAGCAAATATAAACTCTTTACTAATCTTATTAATTTTCATTTCTTTAAACGTCTCATCAAGGACTCAAATATTAAACTTACCCAGATCACAAATAACCCTTTTCTTGTATTTATTTTAAATAAATATCTTCTTCTAAGTGCCTCTAAATAATTATATTTTAGAAAGCTTAATTTATTATTATCTTTTTTATAAAGATACACTCCCTCACCAGAAGCTTCATTAATAATATTTAATTCCCATGGGCGTAAGCGTAAAGCAAAACTTTTTTCAACTTTGTAAGGTAATATTATAGTACTTAAAAAATAATCTCTTTTTATTTTCTTAGTACCATATAAATCAACAGTTACATTTTCATATCCATTAATAAAAATTTCTTTATTTTCAAAATAACCATCATATTTTATTCCATTTTCTAATGTAGGGAACCTATAATTATTTTTTACCCCGTGCAATAAATTTACCTGATAAGTTGAATCAAGTAATGCATGTTGACCTGGTTCAGAAAAGTTTGTCGACAAAGCAACTCTTGGGTACACAAAATATTTATTCTCTACCACCAAATATGCATGATGAAATTTTAACCAAGAGTTTTTTGACCAGCTACTTACAACAGCAGGTAAATCTTCAATATTTTTTAGGTCTTCATCGCAATAATTTTGCATCCACTCTATAAATGCATTCCATTTTTTTCTGTTCCAAATTTGACCCCAAGATGAGGCTACTTGTAAGAAATAGGTATCATATTCATCATGAATAGAATCAAAGCGTAAATTAGCATATTGATTCCATTCATACTGATATAAAGAAATTCCTGCAATTCTCTCATCATCTTTATAAAAATCTATAGCTTCTTTACCATATGCATAAAACCCTTTTGAAACATATAGATCATCTTCAAAAATATACAAATTTTCATATTTTTTCGTAAAACTACCACAAAATAAAACATGCTTTTTAAGCCCTAACTTTTCTTCATGAAATATCTTAACAATCTCACCAAATGGCCAGGTTATGGATTCTATATATAATTCTAAATCTCTGTCTCCGGAGCAATCCATACTCACTATCAAATCAATTTGATCCCCTGAATATTCTGCGCACAATAATGATTTTATTAATCTTTTCAAACTAACCAGTCTATTATATGTAATTACTACAATTGCATTTTCAGTCATTAGTTTTCCCCAAACAAATCACGTGTATAGACTTTATGTGAAGTTGTTTTCAACTCATCGCTCATTCGGTTAGCAAGAATTACATCAGAACTTAACAAGAAGCCATCTAAATTATTTTGAAGAGCATAGCGTCCAAATTTTTCTTGTTTCAAGGTAGGTTCATAAATTTGAACTTGAACATTATATTCTTCCAACTCATGAATTATGCCTTGAATTGCAGAATCACGAAAATTGTCAGAATCGGCTTTCATGGTTAAGCGATATATCCCTACCACATTCGGTCTTTTCTTTAAAATTTCTTTAACAATGAATTTTTTACGGGTCTGATTTGACTGAATAATTGCTTGAATCAGATTTTGTGGCACATCTTTATAATTTGCCAGTAACTGTTTAGTATCTTTTGGCAGACAATATCCCCCATAACCAAATGACGGGTTATTGTAGTGCTGTCCAATACGTGGATCTAAACTTACACCTCTTACAATATCTAAACTGCTAAGACCGTGCTTTGCACAATAAGTATCCAGCTCATTAAAAAAGGCCACACGCATTGCCAAATACGTATTTGAAAACAACTTAACTGCTTCAGCCTCAGTCGATTCCATACATAATGTAGAGGCGGTTTGCTCAACAGATGCATTCAAATAAAGTTGAGCGATTTTTTCAGCACGTTCAGACTTTTCACCCACAATAATTCGTGATGGATATAAATTATCGTAAAGTGCTTTACCTTCACGTAAAAACTCCGGCACAAATACTATTTGTTCTGTTTTAAGTTTGGATTTAATCTGAGCTGTGTAACCAACAGGTATAGTCGATTTTATAATAATGGTTGCAGTGCTATTCAGTGGAAGGATCTCTGCAATTACACTTTCTATTGAAGATGTATCGAAATAATTGGTCTCGGAATCATAATTAGTAGGTGTAGCAATAATAATATAATCTGCTTGCTCATACGCCTGAACCTTATCAAGCGTAGCTTTCAGATTTAAATTATCTTCTTTAAATGCCCGCTCAATATAATCATCTGCAATAGGTGATATTTTTTTATTAATTAAAGCGATACGACTTTCATCAATATCCATACTAATTACTTTATGCTGACGTGCAAATAATACAGCATTAGATAAACCAACATAACCAGTACCTACAACAGTAATATTTAACACTTACTTCTTCCTAATGCTTAAATTTTAATGAATGTTTAAAAAATGGAAAAAAATGTATCTTAAATATAAGACCATTTTTATAAAAGTAATTAAAAAAAGTTAATGATAGAAACTCAATTATTAGTACACTATATGCTGCACCTTTTAATCCAAATATATAAATCATAATATAAGATATTGGCAATGCACTTATTGCAACACACATCATTTTTCTTGAAATATAGCGGTAGCTTTCTTCTTTTACCAAAAAACGTGCAGAAATCGTTCCTAAACCACTACATAGAGTAGCCAATCCTAAGATTATAATTAATTCATATGCCTCTTGATAAGCAGTCCCATAAAGTAGATTTAGAATCCATTGTCCCGAAATAGCCAACATAGTTACTACTACCAATGAAATAAGTATTATCACAGCATTTAATTTTGCAATCATCAAATATGATTGATAGTTGTTTTTTTCTATATATATTTTGCTTAAAACTGAAGTAATAATAGACGTATTTATAAATGCCCAAGACATTCCTAATGTCACAGCTACAGCATAAACCCCTAATTCACGTGTAGATGTTAATGCGGCAAGCATTAAACTTGTAACTTGAGTGTATAGAGTAACTGCTAGTGTAGATAATACCAAAGCACTACCTGCACCAAAATAATATTTCCTATAATGTTTCAGACTAATAGGCTTTAACTGCTGAGATTTATTGAAAATATGTTTCTTTAGTAAAAAAGGAATAATTGCTGTGAGAACAATAGGAATCCCAAAAAAAGCATAATCCAGCTCAAATAGAACAATCAGATAACGAATCAATAAAGCAACACCCAATCCAATCATATTTGCAATTGCATTAATATAGGAATGTAATACTGCATTATTATAAATTGCATAAATATCCTGAGTAATAAAATATGCTGAAAACGCAGTCGCCATTGCAAAAATCAATGTCAAATGATCAGAATAAAAGTATAACCCCAATAAAATAGGTAACCCACATAATACAAATAGAACCTTTCTTAAATTTTGTGTGCCAAAAAGATATTTCAATCCCGAGTTCGGATTCTTACTCACTCGTTTAAATAATATTTCCTGATTACCAAACCAAGTTAAAGTTTGCACAAATCCAAATAAGGTTGCTGCTAATGCTATTTTACCAAAGTTAGTAGGGCCGATATATTTTGCTACATAGGAAGTGACAAAGATAAGGCCAAAAATGCTGATGCACTTTTCTATCATCATCCAAAGTGAATTAGAGATAATTTTCTTAGATAAAATATTCATATGCTTGATCAAGTACTACTTATATTTCAGTAAAACTAAACTTCAAAAAGTACGATCTAACTTTGAAATTATGAGTTTTTTTTCACCACTCGTACCAAAGACTGAAGGCACATAGTCCAACCTAATCACCGCAATCTCTAAATCTGCAATAGATAGCATTTCAACGCCTTATTTATGTACTGTACTTATGAAGATTCAATCTTTCGGTGCGCATACTAGCAGAAAAAGATGAATTTTCCGTTATGATTTAACACCAAAAAACAAAAAAAATAAGAAAATATTTAAATAAACTTATGAAACAAGACTTGGAAAAGATTTTATTGAGCGAACAGGCTTT
>NZ_JBZAYJ010000005.1:0-12948 GCF_058243045.1 Acinetobacter sp. LipI_23
AAGTTTCGACCCGCTTCAACATAAGAATTTAAAACAGAAGTATCAGATTTAATTACTGACTGCTCAGTGCTTAAACCAGAGTTCACATTGCGGCTGTATTCAGTATCACCTAAACCGTAATGGAGTGTCCCAAGCATATAAGCATCACTGAATAAATACTTACCATACACACCAAAGCCAGTAAGGTCAGTTTCAGCTTTATTGGCATTCAAACTGTATTCAGACTTATCTTTAAGTTGCGATACATAGCCACCAATTAAAGCATTTTCATTCAGTGTGAAATCAACACCAACACTTGTAGAGTAAACATCCGAATCAACCGAATCCCAACCGCTTGCACCATTTTTGGTTGTTAATGCTGTGTAGTCCACCCAAACACCACTAGCATCTAAGCCCGCATCACTTAGATGACGAACAATCGAACCATTTGCCAAACTTTGGTTTTTAAGTAATACCGAAGATGTTTCAGCAAAGATTGAACCTGAGTTACTGTTCAAGACAGCCTGTACGCCGTCAGCAGTGGTAATCGCTTGCAATTGGGCTGCATAATTCACCAAATTATTGCTAGTATCACCGGATTTATACAATTCATCAGCTTTAGCAAGAAGTTTATCGGTCAATTGAGCAGAAGCAGTACTTACACCACCTTTGATCGATGCGGTCTCAGAAGCAGACTTTAAACCAACATCGGTATACACATTGTTTGAATCATAAGCCGTATTACCTACAGTCAAGAATGCGCTCTTAGTGTTTACTTCCGAGAATTGGCCTGTTAATCCACCATCAGCATTTAGTACCGTATGGGTGCCTGTTTGAACATATTTAGCAGCGGTTGCTGTCACGTTTAGAGCACCATCGATGTTCGCTTTACCAGAGACAGTAAGTTCATTACCAACTTTATAGGTTAGAGACGCATCTTTAGATTGGGTATAGTCACCTTTGACCGCTAAAGTACCCTCACCTGTTGAGACGTTGCCATAGTTGTTTACTGATCCAGTTGTGCCATTACCGCCAAGTAATGTACCACCACCATTAACCGTAAATACTGAACTCGATGTATCACCAGATACCTTTAAAACGCCCGAATTAACAGTCGTATCACCTGTATATGAGTTATCACCTGAAAGCACCAGACGACCATTACCGTTTTTAATTAAACCGGCATCGCCTTTAATGTCATTAGAAAAAACACCAACATAACCATCAGTTACGTTCGCATCAAAGTCACCAAACTCTTTGGTAAACATTCCAACGCCATTTACAGCTTTGTCTTTATTGAAGTAACCCCAACCGTAGGTTTCATTGTATAGACCATTATTAACACTACCATCGTCCATGTAATCAGCAGTTGTCAATAAAGTTTGACGAACCTGATCTGCTGTCATCCAAGGATAGTTAGACCATACCAATGCAGCCGTACCCGTTACTTGAGGCGCTGCGCCAGATGTTCCATGAAACGAATATATATAGTCACTTAGAGCAGAGTTTGATAGGTTGTTGTTTACATAATCAGCAGCCAGACACCATTTTGCAGCCACACCACATGCGTTAGCGCCTTCACCACTATCATCTCGGTATAGTTCCGTGTGATCTTCATTTAAACCAGTAACAACAAGCCATCCTTTTTCGATTTCAGCATTAAATTTAGGGAACAATGCTAAAGATGATGGCTCATTACGCCCTTCATTACCCGAAGAGAAAACCAACAAGCCACCATTCTTAACTACGTCCAAAGCACCCGATTGATTGATAAAAGCAATCATTTCTTCGTCAGTTAAGTTCCAGGTTGAACCAGAAGAAATATTGAATAACTTGACACCATTTTTCATCATTTGATCATTGGCGGCAAAAAAGAACGTTTTTGTATAAGAAGTACCAATACCATTTTCGGTTGTTTGAGCTGCATAAATTTCAGCTACACCGTTGGCAACTCCCTCGGCAGAACCATTTACACTTGATCCTGCAATTATTGTTGATACAAACGTGCCATGCATGCCATTGCCATTGTCCTGCAGATTAGCAGAAGCATTAGATAGATCAGTGACAGTAACTTCGCCGGTTGAAGTATTAAATGAATACTTTTTGATTGAGGAAATAGAACCCTTTAGGCTTTCTGTTTCAACAACACCACTATCAAGCACCCCAACTTTTACCTTAGCAACAGTCGTATTTGTATCAACTACTGATGGCTCTTTTTCAACTGGTTTGGTTGGATCAGTTGGATCGGTAGGCGTGGTTGGATCAGTTGGGTCGGTAGGCGTGGTTGGATCAGTTGGGTCGGTAGGCGTGGTTGGATTGGTCGGAGGTGTCGAAGTTGACGGTTTTGAAGAAGATCCACCACCGCCACAACCAACAAGCATAGCTGCAACGATAGCTAGTGCAAGTGGAGATTTACCCAATTTAAAGTTCATAATTTTACCTGATTTAAAAGTCATTTTTTGATATATGTAAAATAAAATTTCATACTTAATGATTTAGAACTCTGTAAATTCCGTTGTGATCGGCATTATAAAGTTACCCCTTTGATTGCATATTAATATTCAATAAGTAGCTGAACTTCTATTTTTCTCTTATTTAACCGCACTGAATTTACCGGAGATGGTTTTTTAAGCTAGATAGCACAGACACATAGAATAGCAAAAAATATAATAAAAAATCATGTATATCAATATATTAATTATAATTAAATCCTTTATATTTAAGAAAAAGAGCATTAAAAGATTCGATTTATATTTTATTTATTGAATAGCCCCTACAGTTTTTTTACTATTTTTTTGGCTTTGTTGCATAAATATTTTGCAAGATACTGATCTTTAAGGGGGTTGTGAAAATTTTAATGAAAAATAAATATAATAAAATCATATTTTTAGATATTTGTGCAACAAAACCGTGTCGGAGTAATTATTTATCAAATAATTATTTTTATTATTATTACTGCATCTGGTAAAGGAGGGAGATGGATAGTTACTCCTATCGCCTGCTTATGGACCATCACTCATGTCTTTTTCCCACCCTTAATGATTCTACAGTTTTGTGTTATAGCATTGGCATTTGCTTGTGCGGGAGTCTAGAAACCGCTCATTTAAAATGATGGAGGTTATACGAAAGGCCCAATTCATGGGCCTTTTGATCATCCACTTAACATAAAATCTCTTCTACGAAATGCACGTGTTAGAACCCAATTAAATCTTTAATTGGGTTCACATCAAATACTCTATTGATCACGATAAGCTCGAACTTTCTCAAAAATTGGATAAAAGTCCAGACCATCATCCTTCATATCTGAAATTATGACCGCAATTACTGCAATCGTAGTGGGCACTTTACCGTTCTTTTTATAGTTGGTAATGGAGTTCGCGTTCATATCTAAAAGCGCTGCAAATTCTTTAATAGAAAGGCCAGACTTACCTATAAGTCTTTGAAATTCTTCGTAAGGCATAGTTTAAAAAGCAGAATTGTTCTGATGGAAAAGTATAGCACAGATCATTTATTTACATTTAAACACATAAATAATGTGATTAACACACTATTTATGTGTTTAAATATTCCCATATCCTTCTTTCAGGACATATGAAGAAGGTGTTTTTAATTATTTCTTCTTAAAATGAGGCATAACAATGGGTAATTTAAACTTGATTAATCATTTATACCTTTCTGAAAATTCTAGAAAAATTGGAACTCAACTCATTAAAGAGCTCTCAATTAATAGATCGAACAATCTGAGTTTATTTTTAAACGTTAATAAATGTTTTGACGATCGAGAAGCAACATTGGTATGGACGCAGCATCATCTTGATCAACATATAGATGATGATTACGAAGACGTTAAACGCGCTTTTTTAGCATTCTTTCCTGATGGAGCATTTATGCAATTTTGAGACTGTTAATTGAATAGCTAGACTCCCTGAATGGTCCTTTTAAAGGACCATTACACAATTTACAGTCCTACAGTCAGTTTACCTGTCACAGATTTTTGAACGCTCTATCAAAATCCAAAACGAGGACCATCAAATCCTTTCGTTTTTTCTTGTGTCTGTTTCTGCTTTTCTTGCTCTAGTAACTTTTGCTTATTCAATTCTACCTCATAATAGGGTTTGTACAGCTCATAACGATTTTCAGCTCTCAACCGATTAATTTCTACAATCATGTCCTGTTTTTGCTGATAGCGAACTGGATCACTTTCTTTGGCAAACCGCAGTGCCTTATTCATCATCGGCACATCTTGCAGATTAGTATCGTATTTTTTATTGTAATCCTCATTGGATAGACAACTCACCTCATTCGGAACCTCTACCTTTAGCCCTCTAATTTCAAGCACTTTGGTCGGTGCATAACGCTGTAAGCTGTCATTAATGAGTTCTTCAGTTTTTTGTCGGTACAACTGCAATTGTGCTTTGCCCATCCCTAATACATCGGCTGTTAATTTCTGAGCGCCCCCTTTCTCTGGCTGTTCAGGGTTATAACGCTTAAAAAACTGCTCCGGTGTTCGCTCTATTCCATCCACATGCCGTTCACTATAAATCAGATGCAAATGGGGTTGTTCTTGACCACCTAGACTACCAACATGATGATGGATAGCACAGCTATAAGGATATTGATAACGGTCAGCAAACTCTTGAATAAACTGCTCTGCCAATTCGATACGTTGTTCCGATGTAAGCTCTTTTGGTAATGCCACCACCAAACTTGAACAGACTCGACCATTTTTACGTTCATACAGATCCGAGGCCTGCCAAAATTCTTCCGGATTCCCCTCGGCAAAGCTCGGCATATTACCTGAGCAAACAAACTCAAGTTGTTCATGAACATGATCTTTATGTTGTGCAAATTGTGCAGTTCGAGTGATGTAGTGAAAGCGCTCTTTGGCCGTTCTAGGCTTGTTATTTTTACCACCTTTTTGGGGCGGATTTTTACTGTTGTGTTCAAGATTACAGAAGAACATATTTGCGTCTAGCCCTCACGTTATTTTTGATGTTGTAACGACACTTTTTTTGCAGCAACACACATTTTTGATGTTGTAACGGTAGATCGCTATTGCAGAAACAAATGTCAAAAATGCAGCAACAGTACTCTGATAGATACAAATCAATAACTTACGTCTCTAATGGCCTGCGGAGCACGAGGAGAAGTGTTTCTAATTCGATATAATTGCGTTAGTAATTATATCGAATTAGAAACACGGAAACGAGCTAATAAATTAAATAAAATGTTCCCACATTTTATTTAATTTATTCATGCAGCCATATGCTACTCTACTGATATCTGATTCATGTGTTTTTTTGGGGTGCTGATCATGGTGAAACGAGGTCGTCCTGCTAAAGTTTTATCAAATGAAGATCTGATTCAATTGCAGCAGTTTTTAGAAAAATTACCGTTCCTCACAGAAATTCAGTCTCATGTTTTAAGGTCATTATTATCTACAGAAAAATTTGATGAAGAGATATTCAAAAAGTTTAAAACTGTAGATCGCTATAGAGTGCTATATCAACAACGCCAAATCTTACTTGAACAGATCAAACTCAAAGCACATAACCAACAAAAACTAATGGACAATGAAGTTGAAATTTTAAGTTTGGCCCAACAAGATCAGGATCGAGACACCTGGTTTAGACTAGAACGAGCCTTAGAGTCTTATCAAAAAATCCATAAGGCGGTTCTCAATGACCGTATACGCCTCGAAAATGAGCATAAACGCGAAGTTCTAAACAAATCGAGGAAAACCCTTACCGAAGCACAAATCAAGCGTAATGAGGAAAACAGACGCAAATATGAATTAGGTGGTGCAGTATTAGCAGCCTTTAAAAAATTGAATATTGATATTAGTTCGGAAACACCAGATCAAATCACCAATAGAATTGTCAATAACACTCAATTCGCATATAGCGTAAGAACAAGTAAAATATTTAAAGAGATTACTGAACAGAACAACAATTTTTTTAAACGACAAAATTTATTTCTTGATGTTCTTGAAGGCCTATCAACTTGGGAAAGTAATCATAAGAAACTATCAACGATAGAAATTGAAAAACACCAACATAAACATGAATAGTCCTGATTATTTCAACTTAGAGTCCCCATAGTTGAGCGAGTGTCTACGAGCGACACAATCAAAATTCGCGCCTAGACTCTCTGAAAAACCGCTTTTTAGGCTGTGAAGCCTAAATAAGCGTAAATCACATGCAGAAAATTGAGCCTAGACCGAGCGTAGCGAGTAAAAAAGCTCTATGAGCAAAGCGAATTCCGAGTTGTTTTTGCTTTTTGCTAATTCACGGAAACTTTAACCAAAAAATTGCCCCAACGAATCGAGCGAAAGCGAGATTCAATAGAGTTTGAGCGAAGCGAAAACCAAGGGCAATTTTTCATGATTCAGGTTTTTAATTATTTTAAGGTTTTTAAATGTTTTTAACTTAGTTTTAATTATTAAATTTCAATAACTAACCTTTGTATTCCCCCACGTTTAGTTACCCATTCCCCCACGTTTAGTTACCCATTCCCCCACGTTTAGTTACCCATTCCCCCACGTTTAGTTACCCATTCCCCCACGTTTAGTTACCCTCCTAATTACACCCTTAACTACACAGTTGCAGTTATACCCACATTGTTATAATCTGTGGGTATAAAAATATTTCAATTGAGTCTATGTCAAAAGAATTAGTTGTAAAAACCAATCGGTTAAACCAAGCTTTTCAAACTCTATCTTTATCAGAGTTTCATATTGTTCAATTAGCCATTGTTGATGCTAGACATACGGGTACTGGACTAAGTACAGATACTCCTTTACGAATAGATGCTTTGAGATATGCTGAAGTTTTTGGGACAACAAGGCAAAATGCTTATCAGAGAATGAAAGAAGCAGAGGATTCTTTATTTAACAGAAGATTTAGCTTCTTTGATGAAGATGGGAAATTAGTCAAAAGTAGATGGATTCAGCAAGTAAAATATCTAGATGATGAAGGGGCTATTGAACTTGTTTTCACTTTAGCTGTTGTACAAGGCATAAGTAAAATTGATGGTATTAAAGACTTTTTTACTCAATATTTACTAAGCCAAACAGCCCAGCTTAACAGTACATATTCAGCAAGATTATACGAGTTATTAATTCAATGGAAAGCTATTGGAAAAACGCCAGTATTTGAATTAGCAACTTTTAGAGAACAACTTGGAATTGGTGTTAATGAATACAAGCGTATGGATCACTTTAAAACTAGAGTTCTTGACTTAGCCATTTCTGAAATTAGCGAAAAAACAGATATAGAGGCAACCTACCAACAGCATAAAAAAGGCCGTTCAATATCTGGTTTTTCTTTTTCTTTTAAACAAAAAAAATCTAAAACTAAATCATTAGAAAATCAGACAATATCTGGCAATCTAGATCTTTTTTCAAAAAAAATGACTGACTCTCAACGCCACTTATTTTCCAATAAGCTATCTGAACTTCCTGAAATGAGTAAATACTCTCAAGGAACTGAAAGCTATCCTCAATTCGCAGTAAGAATTGCTGAAATGCTTAAAGATTCTGAGAAGTTAAAAGAGTTTGCTCCCATGCTTGAAAAGGTTGGCTATCGTTAAATCATTGATGTAACGTTACATTACTAAATATTGTCTACTGACATACAGACTTTTACTTGGGTTACATGATGAAAGCACTATCTGTTATTGAATTAGCTCAACTCTATGGAATGAATCGTCAAAGTATCTATAAACGTATAAATAAAGGGGATTTATCAAAAAATAGTGATGGGAAAATAGATTTATCTGAAGCCATACGAGTATTTGGCGAACCATCTAATAAAAATAATAATGTAACTACGTTACAGTCTACTACGGTACAAAAAGATACAGAAGTAGACATGCTAAAACAGCAAGTAGACATACTTAAAAAACAGCTAGAACTTGCACATGAGCGAGAAGTTTTCCAAAGAGAACAGCTAGAAGCAAAAGACAATCAAATAGAAGCAATACAACGACTGTTAGAAGCTCCAAAAACCAATATGACTACGTTTACCGATCAGAAACCTAGCCAAGATATAGCAACGGATCCTCGGTCAGAACCTGAGCCGAAACATGACGGATTGACTACTCCGGAACAAACGGAAAATAAGCGGATTCCAGTACCCGAGCACATTGAACAGGAACCGGAAAAAAGAGGCTTTTGGAGCCGTTTTTTTAGACCCTATGATTAACCACGATTGTTTAACTGATATGAACAAAGTTGTGGAACATTGATCAAATAATAGGCGTGGAACGTGAAAAATCATAAAAAAAGCCCAAACAGTGATGTTTGGGCTATAAACTTTGAAATAAGTATTTGAATTTCAAAATAAATTATAACACATTTCGTATAAGGTGTATTATGTTAATTTTAGAAATTCTAAAAAAGGGATAGTTTTTAACTATCCCTTTATCTTGTAAAAATTATCTTAGTAATAATACTGGTTTTGTAGAACTTGATAACAATTTGGTCGTCGTACTACCAATAAAAAACTGGCGTATCTTTGAATGACCATATGCACCAATCACAATCATATCAATAACGTTTTTTTCTTGATAATCCAATATAGATTTCTCAACATCACCTTCAAGCACACTATCAATGACATCAAAACCATTATTTGCAAGTAGCTCTTTTGCCCAAGTGACTTGTGATGTCATATCACTATTTGGCTTACCAACATATACCACATGAGCTGTCAGGGTTTTTAATAAAGGGCTATTTGCAATTTTGTCTACACAAATACGTGCAGTAGGACTTCCATCAAAAGCAATTAAAAATGACTGAGGTGGACTAAACGGTGAGGATGTGATTAACACGGGTTTATGAAGAGCACGAACAACATTTTCAATATGGGTTCCAACTTTACTGGAATTGTGCTCGGTTTCAGTTCCATGCTTACCCATAACAAGAACTCGAATATCCTCTTCCATTCCCATGATTGTTTCTAAAAGACTGCCATGGCGTTGAAAGCTTTGAGCATCAATAGAGAACTTCTCCAATAGATAGTTTTTTGCTTCCCGAAGAAGAATTTGGCCATGCTCTAGCTCAATTTTCCCCTTACGTTCTTCCAGTTCAACCAACTCGTTTAGCAAGGTTTCTCGACTTCCTAGACCAATTGCACCACTTAAATCTTGTGGTGCTTTCGCTTTTGGCTTATCAATGACATGCAATAACTGAAGAGGTGAATTCAATTTATCGCTAAACCAAGCTGCATAATCACAAACGGTATTTGTTGCTAATGATCCATCAATACATGCAATAATTTTTGACATAATTCATCCCTCTTAGTGGCTATTTAAGCGATCTAAAGCATCTGGCTTATCATGGATACCAAACTTATCGACTAACGTTTTACTGGCTTCATTCATTCCAATCAGTTCGACTTCTGTTCCTTCACGTCTAAACTTAATGACCACTTTATCTACGGCAGCGACCGCAGACACATCCCAAAAGTGAGCCTGACTAACATCAATCACAACTTTTGAAAGTGCTTCTTTGAAATCAAATGCAGAAGTAAATTTATCTGCTGAGCTGAAGAACACTTGACCTGTTACCGTATAAGTACGGGTATTTTCAGGTTCATTAAATTCGGACTGAATTGCCATGTAGCGTTCAATTTTGTTGGCAAAAAATAATGCAGAAAGAAGTACACCAACTAATACGCCATAAGCCAAATTATGTGTCGCAACGACCACGATGACTGTAACGATCATCACAATATTGCTAGATAAGGGATATTGGCGGATATTGCGTAGTGAATCCCAGTTAAATGTTCCAATTGCTACCATGATCATGACAGCAACCAGTGCAGCCATTGGAATGGCTTTAAGCCAGTCACTGATAAACACCACCATAATTAACAGAAAGACCCCTGCACTAAATGATGATAAACGGGTACGTCCACCAGATTTCACATTAATAATGGATTGACCAATCATGGCACAGCCTGCCATTCCGCCTAAGAAGCCTGAAGCGACATTGGCAACACCTTGCCCTTTACATTCTCGGTTTTTATCACTGGTGGTATCTGTTAAATCGTCGACAATTGTTGCGGTCATCATGGACTCAAGTAAACCCACGGCTGCCAAACCTAGTGAATAGGGTAAAATAATCACTAAAGTTTCAAGATTTAAAGGGATATCAGGAAGTAAGAAAATAGGTAATGTATCTGGTAATTGCCCCATATCACCTACGGTTCTTACATCTAAACCAATGAACAAGGCAAAAAGCGTAAGGAGGACAATACAGATGAGGGGAGAGGGTAAAAGTTTCCCTATTACTGGGATATAAGGGAATAGATAAATAATAGCTAAACCGCCAATTGTCATCGCATAGACATGCCATGTCACATTAGTGAGTTCAGGTAATTGAGCCATAAAAATTAGAATAGCCAAAGCATTTACAAAGCCAATCACGACTGACTTTGATACAAACCGCATCAAGGCCCCTAATTTTAGATAGCCTGCTAGGATTTGAATAAATCCTGTCAAAATTGTGGCTGCTAATAAGTATTGCAGACCATGCTCTTTAACCAGTGTGACCATTAATAAAGCCATAGCACCAGTTGCAGCAGAAATCATCCCTGGACGACCGCCTACAAAAGAAATTACCACGGCAATACAGAATGAAGCATATAGCCCGACTTTAGGATCGACACCTGCAATAATTGAAAAGGCAATTGCTTCAGGAATTAGAGCTAAAGCAACAACAATACCCGCAAGAACATCTCCGCGAATATTGGAGAACCATTGTTCTCGAATAGTGGATAACATGAAAATAGCCTATTTTTTTAAATTTTAGGAAAGGCTAGTGATGTGATATATGACACACAAGCTACTACACCACATCACTAGACAGTGATGAGTTATTTACTGTTTTAAGAGATAAATAAACTTATGGTGGCGTAAGTGTCATATTAAGAAAGATATCTATTTTGGAGGGTTTCGGGGGCAATGATAGCAGTTAGGCCCTTTTCTATCCACCCTAACCGCAGTACTGAAGTAAAAGTAAGAATGATCATAGATAATTTTAGAATTGATTTATGTCCATTTAACATAATAGAGCTTATACGAAACGCGTTTGTTAGAACCCATTTAAAGTGTCTATATTCTCACCAATAAAAATGTCTGGTTTATGATGGTTTTTATCACCATGGACTGGATATAAAATATAGATGCTGATCACTATGTCTGACAAAGAAATTCAACGGCTTGCAGTTCTGCAAGACGTTCGAGATCATCGTATTACCCAGGTCCGTGCTGCTGAAATCCTGAATCTTTCCACCCGTCAAATTACCCGGTTATTGCAGAAGCTCAATCAAGATGGTGTCTCAGGTATAGCACATGCCAGTCGTGGTCAACCTGGCCATCGTCGCCATGATGACTTGTTAAAATCAAAGTGCCTTTCCATTATTGCTGAACATTTGCTGGGCTTTGGACCCACCTTGGCGCATGAGAAGCTCAGCAGCATGTTTGACCTGAATATCCCGGTAGAAACGGTTCGTCGCTGGATGACTGCAAATGACCTCTGGATTCCTCGATCCAAGCGCCTGAAACGTCCATATCAGCCTCGATACAACCGTGATTGCTTCGGTGAGCTGATCCAGATCGATGGCTCATATCATGACTGGTTTGAAGGCCGAGCTTCCAAATGCTGCTTGCTGGTTTATATCGATGATGCTACTGGCAAGCTGTTGCATTTGCGCTTTTGTGAGGCTGAAACGACCTTTGACTATATGCTTTCAACCCGAGCCTACATTGAACAATACGGCAAGCCTTTGGCCTTTTATAGCGATAAACACTCGGTATTCCGAGTCAATCAGAAATCGAGCCAAGATAGCAAGATCACGCAATTTGGGCGGATTCTGAATGAGTTAAACATTGATATTATCTTCGCCAACTCACCCCAAGCCAAAGGCCGTGTGGAACGTGCCAACAGAACCCTTCAGGACCGCCTGATCAAGGAGATGCGCCTGGAAGGCATTGGTTCGATTACCGAAGCCAATGCTTGGCTACCCTGCTTTATTGAGCATTTCAATCAGAAGTTCGCTAAATGTGCACGAAACTCAAAGAATTTACATCGACCATTAACCGAATCTGATCTTGAACTGGATGATATTTTTACCTGGCAGGAACCGCGTAAGGTCACCAAGAATCTGACCCTGACCTATGACAAGTGTATTTATATGCTTGAACCGACAGAGCTGAATCATAAGCTTGCTGGGCAATACATTTCATTTCTGGAGTACCCGGATGGAACTATCGCCATCATGTATGAGGGACGGAAGATCAACTACAGCATCTTCAATAAACTGGCTGGACTACAGCAAAATGCAGTGGTTGAGAATAAAAGATTAGGCTCGGTTCTGGCCCATATCCAGCAACAGCATGAAGCATTGGAAAAACAGAATAAACGTTCCCGCCTCAAGAAAAGTATGCCGAGTCGTAAAGCTCAGAAAGCTGTTATTGAACAAAGAAAGTTGAATCCTGTACTTGACTCTTGTCGTTAAAAACACGACATTTTAAATGGTTTATCGCATAGACATTTTAATTGGTGAATAACAGCGTTTTTAATATTACTTTAATATCAGTATCTTATCGTTATTCATACCCTTTGGAACGTTCTCGTTCAACCGACTTGGAAACAAGTCGGTTTCTTTTTAAGCAAAACTGTAACTTTTAGCCAATAAAATTGATCAAAAAACACTCTTTTTTGCATTTTTTCCTGATTTCTCAAGGGTCACAGTTCAGAAATAATCCCCAATTTCTGCGGACAACTCTTGGGATAAAATAGGCCAATTTTGTAAGCTAAAACTTACACAGATTTAAGGATTTTGCGGATTGGTAATCCAAGGCATTAGCCCTATGATGAATACATAAGGGAACTGGATGTTTCTAGAAAACAAGAATAAGAAAATAGCGCAAGGAATGGGCAGCACGAGATCAGTAAGACTA
>NZ_JBZAYJ010000006.1:0-10599 GCF_058243045.1 Acinetobacter sp. LipI_23
ATTTACCCAATAGTAAATTACTCTGATACCGCCACTTTTGCCTTTATTCCCTTGAGCACAACGTACTTTTCGAATGCCACCGCCATTCTTGATTAAGTCACCTTTATCTGGCTGAACCAATAGATCTTGTTGAAGTTGACGATATTCTTCATCAGATACAAGGTCTTTGATTTGCTTGGTAAAGATACTGGTTTCAATGAATAACATAGATTCTTTATACGTCAATGGCGTATAAAGAATTTTATCAGTTTCCGTATCAAAAAACGAGAGTTGTGGCTCTTACACCTAGACCCAGTGCTATACACGCTTAGTTTTTTATATTTCAAAAGAGTATTTTAGCAAATATCATAAAAGACCGGTCTATTCTCAAGCCGGTTTTTTATATCGCAGAGCATCATGGCTTCATCATAGATATATGAATATTAAGATAAATAAAAAGCCCTATAGTCTCTCCCGTTACTATAAGGCTTATAAAACGCTGTAATTTTTTTCTTAATTACCTACTTTTCGATGTAGGTTATGAATATATTTTACCTATTGATAAAAATAAAGATATAAGACAAAAGATGAATACGTTAGGAATTCCGCGTAAAAACTACTAATTTCGTATAATCGCCATTATGTTAAATGGAAGCAAACGACCTCCAAGAAAATCGGTATAGTATGAATAGTTATTGAGTAGATAAGAGAATTAAGTTAATGAAATACTCAAAAGAAAAAATAGTAAAAGCCCTATTACTTGCTCCTTTACCACTACTTTTTTTCACAGCATTGCTATTTATCATAATGAATCGTGAATATAGTCTATATTCAATTTTTGTGGTTTTTGCAGGGCATGGTCTTGTTTACTTGGCTTATAGTATTTTGACAGTACCTTTTAGCTTTATGGTCTCAATTCTTTTAAATCGTTATAGTATTCTTAATTTGCTAACTATCTGTATTAGCTCTTTAATTATTGCTATGCCATTTTTTGTTCTTTTTGGATGGAGCCATACAGGAGAAGTTTCGAAAGAATGGTGGAAGATGTATACCGACACTTGGACTATCTTTATGGCTCTAATTCCAGGCTTGTCTTATTGGTTATTTTTAACTGATTTTAAAGTTAAAGAATTATTAAAGAAAAAAATAATATATTTCAATATATTATCTTTTGTTTTGACTTATTTGTCTTTGTTTCATCAGAAATATACATTGATAGACCGGATAGTTGTAGACAAGCTTGGAAAAGTTGAAGTTATAGGAGGAGGATTTCCATTACAGTTTTTAGTAGATGGTGAAATATCTCCAGGCGGTAGTATAGCGCTAGATCCTTTAAATATTATTATAGGAATAGATCAATTCATTTTTTTATATTTTATTCTTGATTATTTATTTTGGCTTATGTGTCTTTTAGTCGGTTATGCGTTTTTTCGAAAGATAAAAGTGAAATTATAATGTCTAAAATATTTATAAAATTAGGAATTTTACTTGTAGGTCTATGTCTACTTCTAATCATTAATTCATACAAACAGAAATTAAATCATGATAAAGAGATGGCAACACAGACAACAATACTTTTCTTTAATTCACTTGCTAAACATGATCTAGAATCAGCAATCAAATATGTTTGGCCAGATGCGCGATTACATGAAGATTTAAAAAGTTCTGAAAGGTTTCTCTCTTTCAAAGACTCAAAAATTTTAGAAGTAGTAAGGATTAATTATGATTCAGCGGAAAGTAGACCTGAGTATTATCAAGAATTTTATAAAATTATTTCAGTGATGGTAAAAGTTAAAGTCGTCCATATAGATGATGCTGGTAGTCCAGTAGGTGACTATATTTTATTTATTACTCTTGTGAAACAATCTCCTCAATCTGATTGGCTAATTACAGAATTTGGTAGTGGGCCTTAAGATAGTAATTATAGAGAAAAGCTAAAATTAACATAATACACCTTATACGAAATGCGTTATAATTATCCTTATAATTCAAGGCTGTAGTTTCTTTTTTGCCCAACCTCCCCCAAGGTGGGCTTTTTTTTTATGATTTTTCACGTTCCACGCTTATTATTTAATCAAAGTTTCACGACTCTGTTCATATCAGTTAAACAATCGTGGTTAATCATAGGGTCTAAAAAAACGGCTCCAAAAGCCCCTTTTCTCCGGCTCCTGTTCAATGTGCTCCGGCACTGGAATCCGCTTATTTTCTGTTTCAACTGGAGTACTCAATCCGTCACCTTTCGGCTCAGTAGTACCTGGTTCTGGCTGTACTGGAGCAGTACTTGGCTGGATAGCTTCTTCCTTTTTCGCTTCGGTGATTGGTTGTTCAGGCTGTCCTTTAAACTCAATTCTATGCGTCAGATCCTCGATATGCTGCATCAAAGCCTTTTCTCTTTGGTTGGCTAAATCCAACTGATTTTTGAGTAAAGAAATTTGATCTTTTAATACAGTTTCGACTTCTGATTGGACGTGTACATGTACATCCTTCTGTACGTGTTCAGTGCGTGTACTGGACTGAACACCTGAAGGATTGCCATAAACTCTGATAAGTTCAGATAGGTCTATAAGACCATCATGATCCCTTGATAATTCCCCATTTTTTATAGCTTCATATATTGTTGTTCGTGACTTTTTAAAGGCTTTACTGGCGTCCATAACGCTAAATTTGGTTGTGTTCAATGTAATCCCTCAGTGCATGTACAAGGATGTTCGCCTGAACATCCTACCTGAACATGAAGTTTATTTTGCGTTAAATCCTACTTTTTTAAGATATGGTAGCAGTTCTTCAAATTTTTTCTGATCTTGCAGCATTTCTGCAATTCGAACTGCAAATTGTGCATAGCTTTCCGTACCTTGAGAATATTTATTCATATCTGGTAGTTCAGAAAGCTTATTAGCAAATACGTGACGTTGCTTATCGGTCAGTTTTGAGAAAAGATCAGTTGGTCTAGGGCTTTTACTATTTGTTGTACCTACTTTCTTTTGTTTAAGCGTAAATGACAAACCTGAAATGGATCGCCCTTCTTTATGTTGCTGATATTTTGCTGTGATATCAGTGAATTTATTTACTTGTTCTAATGCAAACTCTAAAACATAGGTCTTAAAGTTACTCATAGTTTTATATTGCTGTTCTTCAACACCTAGCTGCTGTCGAAAAATACTTAAATTAAAGATAGGTGTTTTACCCGTTGATCTCCACTGTATGAGTAATTCGTATAGTCGGATAGCATAAGCACTAGTTAATTTTGCGACTTGTTCTAGTTCATATTTTGTGAAATTAACTTCAATTCGGGTAATTAACGGAACAATTTCTTGAGTAAAACGTAAATAAATGATTCCCGATTCTTGTTCATATCCAATTTTATCAACCCAACGGCAGTGGAAGCTTCGATCTTTACCTGTTTTAGGATTGGTATCATGATACGTAACATAACGATCAAATAAGCTTTTAGAAGCACTTCTCAGCACTGTATATGCAGTATGCTTTTCTACGTGAAAGGTATTGATATAGCTACTTGCGTGAATTACTAACAGACTATTTTCGGTGATTCCATGCCCAGTTTCTCTAGCTTCAGTGATTGCTAAAAGAATGAGACGTTGTTCGACTATATCTAATGTATAGCTTGCTTGGACAAGAGCGTTATCTTTTACGACTTCTTTTTTCATTTTTAATAAATAGTTTAAAACTAGTCTGTAGAATAGACTATTTAAAAAGCCCATTCAACACACACTTTTTTTTTCTAAAAAAATAATATATATCACTGATTTAAAATGTTTTAATTGGGTCGATAAACCTATTCATACAGCAATTACAGCAATTACAGCAATTACAGCAATTACAGCAATTACAGCAATTACAGCAATTACAGCAATTACAGCAATTACAGCAATTACAGCAATTACAGTAAATACAGTAAATACAGTAAATTTCTACGGATTAACTTATGTAATTTGGACATATCGATCAGGAGATCGATAAACCTATTTAAATGGTCGATAAACCTATTCATATAGGTCGATAAACCTATTCATATAGGTCGATAAACCTATTCATATAGGTCGATAAACCTATTCATATAGGTCGTGTATGGCTTTAAAATAAAGGCTTTCAGATCGTCTAAAAACATTAAAAACATTAAAAACATTAAAAACCCGGTGCTAGAAAAATTGCCCTTGGTTTTCGCTACGCTCAAACTCTATTGAATCTCGCTTTCGCTCGATTCGTCGGGGCAATTTTTTGGTCAATATTCCCGTGAATTTAAGGAAAAGCAAAAGCAAGATCAAAAACAACAAAGCAACTCGGAATTCGCTTCGCTCATAAAGCTTTTTTACTCGCTACGCTCGATCTAGGCTCAATTTTCTGCATGTGATTTACGCTTATTTAGGCTTCACAGCCTAAAAAGCTGTTTTTCAAGGAGTCTAGGCGCGAATTTTGATTGTGCCGCTCGTAGACACTCGCCCAACTTTGGGGACTCTAAGTTGGAACAGTCAGTACTATTGATTCTTATGTTGGTGTTTTTCAATTTCTATTGTTGATAGTTTCTTATGATTACTTTCCCAAGTTGATAGGCCTTCAAGAACATCAAGAAATAAATTTTGTCGTTGACGTGAACTGAGGGAGAGTTCCCTCATTTCTTTAAATATTTTACTTTGTCTTACGCTAGATGCGAATTGAGTGTTATTGACAATTATACTGGTGATTTGATCTGGTGTTTCCGATTGAATATCAATATTCAATTTTTTAAAGGCTGCTAATACTGCACCACCTAATTCGTATTTGCGTCTGTTTTCCTCATTACGCTTGATTTGTGCTTCGGTAAGGGTTTTCCTCGATTTATTTAAAACTTCGCGTTTTTGCTCATTTTCGAGGCGTATACGGTCATTGAGAACCGCCTTATGGATTTTTTGATAAGACTCTAAGGCTCGCTCTAGTCTAAACCAGATGTCTCGATCCTGGTCTTGTTGGGCCAAACTTAAAATTTCAACTTCATTGTCCATTAGTTTTTGTTGGTTATGTGCTTTGAGTTTGATCTGTTCAAGTAAGATTTGGCGTTGTTGATATAGCACTCTATAGCGATCTACAGTTTTAAACTTTTTGAATATCTCTTCATCAAATTTTTCTGTTGATATTAATGACCTTAAAACTTGAGATTGGATTTCTGTGCGGAACGGTAATTGTTCTAAAAACTGCTGCAATTGAATCAAATCTTCATTGGATAAAACTTTAGCAGGACGACCGCGTTTCACCATGATCAGCACCCCAAAAAACACATGAATCAGAGATCAGTAGAGTAGCATATGGCGGCATGAATAAATTAAATAAAATGTGGGAACATTTTATTTAATTTATTAGCTCGTTTCCGTGTTTCTAAAAGGCTATAATTTTACGAAGTAAATTATAGCCTTTTAGAAACACTTCTCCTCGTGCTCCGCAGGCAACTAGAGGTGTAAGTTATTGATTTATATTGAATGTTGTCTGTTACTTAGAAATTAAGGTGCTGTTACAACATCAAAAAAGTACCGTTACAACATCAAAAAGTGTCGTTACAACATCAAAATAACCTATGGAGCGGAAGCAACAATGTTCTACTGTAATCTTGAACACAACAGTAAAAATCCGCCCCAAAAAGGTGGTAAAAATAATAAACCGAGAACCGCCAAAGAGCGCTTTCACTACATCACTCGAACTGCCCAATTTGCACAACATAAAGATCATGTTCATGAACAACTTGAGTTTGTACGATCCGGTAATATGCCCAGTTTTGCGGGGAATCCGGAAGAATTTTGGCAGGCCTCGGATTTGTATGAGCGCAAAAATGGTCGGGTCTGTTCAAGTTTTGTGGTGGCTTTGCCGAAAGAGTTGACTGTGGCGCAGCGGATTGAACTGGCCGAGGCATTTATTGCAGAATTTGCTGATCGTTATCGCTATCCTTTTACGTGCGCGATTCATAATCATGCTGGCGCCTTGGCGGGACAAGATCAGCCGCATTTGCATTTGATTTACAGTGAACGTCATGTGGATGGTATTGAGCGAACACCTGAGCAGTTTTTTAAGCGTTATAACCCTGAGCAGCCAGAGAAAGGGGGCGCTCAGAAATTAACAGCCGATGTATTAGGAATGGGCAAAGCACAGTTGCAGTTGTATCGGCAGAAAACTGAAGAGCTGATTAATGACAGCTTAGAGCGTTATGCGCCGACCAAAATTATTGAAATTAGAGGGTTAAAGGTAGAGGTTCCGAATCTGGTGAGTTGTCTATCCAATGAGGATTACAATAAAAAATATGATACTCATCTGCAAGATGTGCCAATCATGAGTAAAGCACTGAGGTTTGCAAATGAAAGTGATCCAGTTCGCTACCAACAGAAACAGGACATGATTGTAGAAATTAATCGATTGAGAGCTGAGAATCGTTATGAGCTGTATAAACCGTACTATGAAGCAGAATTAAGTAAACAGCGAAAATTAGAACAAGAGAAACAACCGCAATCTACAAAACCAAGAGGCTATGATGGCCCTAGTTTTTTTTGAAATTGTACCGTTTTAAAAAAATTCTTTATATTTTATTTACTTAATATGGTTAATATTGAAGGGATTTCCCCAAATTATCAAAATACAGGGGGGATTTACTCGATATGAGCAATTTCCCTAGGTAAAATGAATGATCTTAAAAAAATCGACTGCTTAAAACTATCTATATCAGTCTGAAAGCCTTGTGTAGCAATGGTTTCAGCGAAAATTATTTTAAGTTATCCGTATAAACGAATTCCCTAGTTTTTTTGAAATTGTACCGTTTTAAAAATTAATATTTGAAATCCACCCCCCTAAATCGAGATAAATCCAGAAATCCACCCCTAATTGAGGCTTACATTTGCTGCTGCTGCATTTCGTAGATGAGATTTTATGTTAAATAGATTTATTTTGTTCTGTAATGTGGATCACTTCTAATAATTATTTGTTCAAAGTTAGCCTCATAAAATTGAGAAATTTTTTCAACTTTAGAGCGTATTAGAAGACTTTTGTCCAAATAAATTACTAGTTTATTTAATTTTGAATTAAAAATAGCTCTTCCTCTTGGAATTTCTTCATATTCTATATATTTCAAATCATTCATCCTGCTTTGAAGAACTTTCCAATACTCTATATGAGCATAATTACTATCGGCTAACCCTATAGAGTCAATATCTGAAAGAGCGAAATCATGTGCAACTCCTAAGACCTCATCTTTCCAATACCAAAAAATTCCAATCTTCATATGGCATACCTATCTTTATATAATATTCTATATACTAGACCTCTTGCGTTAGTCAAAATTTAATCAGTGATAATTGTTGATTTTTAAATAAATATCAAAGTCTAAAATAGTTAAAAATGATACTTTCGCAAGAGGCCTAATATTAACTTTATTTAATGGATATAAAAATTGATTGAATACACGCCAAAATTGGAAAAGTTAAAAGAGTATTTAGACCACTTATCTGTTGCTGAAAAAGAATGTTTACATGATTTGAGTTACCCATTTATCCCTAATTTTGATCCTTTATTTGATTTCTCGAAGAATAAAGTGCTTATAGTTGGTCAAGAAACTAAAGGATGGCAAGGGCGGTTAAAAGATTTCCTAAATGATGATATTAGCTTTGAAAATGTGATTAAAAAAAGTAAAGACCGCCATGCTGAATTATATGGACAAACAAAAGATCAAAGTCGTTTTCTTCAATTTTTGAGGAAAGTTAAACAGATTAATAATAATGAACCTGTACAGTGGTTAAACTTTTACTTCTTTGACTATAAGAAAAAGTCTTTTAATACATTCAGGAAGAAATCTGAATATGAAGAAATTTCCGTACATCTAGAAAAATTATCTATTCAAAATTTGTCTGAGCAAATAAAACGATTAAAACCTAAAGTTATTTTTTTCACTGGTCAATATCACAATAATTTCCCTAAACTTGAAGAAAGTTTAGAACTCTTAAGCAACGAGAAAATAATGACTGGAGAGCATGTAGATAAATTTACTATGCGTATCTGGAATAATGAAACCCTTGTACTTCGAGTGCCTCATCCAGCCCATTGGAGAGCATCTTCAAATGAAGCACGAAAGGTAGCATTGAAATACTTTAAACTTTTTGATGCAAGCAAAAATATTGATGATTTTAAAGCTCAAATTAGAGTTAGTAATTGATATAATTTTTACTAATATTTCTAAAATCAACCTAATACACCTTATACGAAATTAAAAATGGGATCCTAAGCTCCCATTTTTATTGATGATTTTTTAATTCTTTGAGCATAGCATCCCGTAAGATTTCATTCATACGTGTTTGATAACCTTTTCCCTGTGCTTTGAACCAAGCAAGTACATCAGCATCTAACCGAATTGAAGTTTGTTGCTTTACTGGACGATAGAATTGATTGTGGAGTACAACATTACTCCAGTCGGTAATTTCAGGAATATCTGATAGATCTAGCTGATCGTCAGGAACCGTTCCCTTAGCAAGCAAGCGTTCAATTTCAGCATCTTGCTTGTCGCTGAATTTTTCATTCAGTTCTTTGCGTGAGTATCTAACCATGCTCATATTTATCTCGCTCTGCTTTAGTTACCTGTCTTGCACTAATGATTCGTATGATTTCACAGTCATCTTCATCAAAGATGGTATGAGCTACTAAGAGCATTAGTACGCCTTTCACTTTTCCAATGGTCTGCCAACGTTCTTCGCCATCGGTATGTCTGTCCTGGATTGAGATCCTTAGAGGATCTTCAAAAACAAGGCTTGCTGTTTCGAAAGAGACATCGTGCTTTTTCTGATTCTTTCGATTCTTTGCCTCATCCCATTCGAAATACTGTTCCATAAAAAACATTCAAATTTGTATATACAATAATGTATCACAAAATTGTATCACTCAAGCTGAAAAGCGTAATTTTTAGTCAGATTTATTGGCAAGAACTATCAAAACTGCTCATAAAAAAGCCGACTTGTTTCCAAGTCGGTTGAACGAGAACGTTCCAAAGGGTATGAATAACGATAAGATACTGATCTTAAAGTAATATTAAAAACACGTTTCGTATAAGCTCTATTATGTTAAATAGGTTCTAAAAAAGGCTTTAATTCTGTTGAAGAATGTATGTACAGAGGATGCCCAGGTTCTCCACTTTTATTTAATTTAAGATAATGGAGCTTATCTTTTAGAAGTTGTTTTACAAAAGTTGATCTGTCTTTAAATATTCCAGCATTTCCCCAACAAGCAATAAGTTGATGAGATTCTGTAGCTAATTGCTGCAAGTAAGCATCATTTTCAGGGCCAATTGGATCTTCCTGAGACATCATTTCTTGTGGATCAGTGGCTCTATATGCAAAAAGATTAGCCATGTAGATGCCACCACCCCCCCAACTTTTAGCAAAGTTAATACAGCGATTGATAGTTGGATCATCTTGAATATGATCTGCTGTTGAAGGATTTAGGCCAATAAATGTAAATATAGGTTTCTCTTTATCCCAAATACGCCAAAGTGAATAACGATATTTACTACAATCTGAAATTATTGCACCCTTTTCCATAAACCCCTCTATTTAAATATATGATTATGTATCTTGTATCATAACCTCTAATTCTTATGAAAAAGAAAGTGAATTTAATTCATGGAGATATCACAGAATTTCCAGTAGATGCTCTTATTAGTTCTGCAAATAAATCTTTATTAGGTGGGGGTGGCCTAGATTATATCATTCATAAAAAAGCAGGATCTCTGATGAAAGAGGCTTGTATCCATCTAAATAAAACAAAAGGTGGTTGTCAGACTGGCTGTGCAGAAGTAACCGTTGCAGGTGACCTACCTGCTAAATTTGTTATTCATGCGGTTGCTCCTAGATGGCTAAATGGTGAAAAAAATGAACCACAATTATTGTGTAATACTTATAGTAGTGCTTTAAGAAAAGCAGAGGAAATTAAAGCTCAAACAGTTTCTGTTCCGAATATGGGAACTGGGGTCTATAACTTTCCTAAGCAGCTAGCAGCAGAAATTGCTATAGGTACTATCTTGTCAGAATTACCTTTTTATAATGAAGTGAAAGAAGTCTTTTTTGTCTGCTATGACATAGTAAATTACGAGATTTATAAGGGCATATTAGAAAATATTGATGACCCTAAAATTGAAATCTTAATTTAAGTTTTCCTAAAATTAACATAATACACCTTATACGAAATAAAAATGGGAGCCTTAAGCTCCCATTTTTTAAGTAATTTTTTCAAATAAGGCTTGGGTGAGCATCTAAAATTCGAATCAATGTAGCTGCTGGTCCAGTTGGATAGCGTCGTCCCTGTTCCCAATTTTGCAGGGTACGGGGGCTAATATGTAGACGTGCAGCAAATTCATTTTGGCTCAAGCCGGTTTTTTCACGTACTTCTTTAATATCAGGCAATTCGAGTTCTGTAACTCGGCTTGCTTTAACTTCTTTACGTTTGATGGCTCCAGCTTCTTTGATTGAAGCAACCAAGTCATCAAATAAGTTGTTATCCATGAAATTGCTCCTTCACGAGTTGGCGCAGAATGGCGGTTTCCTTATCTGTTAAATTATCTTTTACTGATTTTGGATAAGCCACTAAGAAAAAGATCTGATCATCCTC
>NZ_JBZAYJ010000007.1:0-10256 GCF_058243045.1 Acinetobacter sp. LipI_23
GAATCTGAGAACCGGATGCTTCTAAATATATATTTAGTTTTTTGGCCAATGTGTTACACATTACAACATCAGAAGGACCTTCCACTAGAAGTGGCCTGTGAGAAAAAAGAGTTAACTTATGTTCTTGTCCTAACTTAGAAATCAGATTTTTAATTTTCTCATTTCTTAGAGTTCCATCTTCCTTAGAAACTTGCTTAGGTTCTGAATTTAGGTCATAGCAAAATATTAAAGAAGATAAATCTTCTGGCTTATTGATACAAAGCATCTCTGTAGAATGTGTTGCGATCACTATAATTTTTTTATTTGTATATTCATCTGGAATTCCAACAATATCCAGAATCTCATTTAATAAAAAGGATTGAAGTTGTGGATGCAATGATACTTCTGGTTCATCGATAAATAGGGCTCCTACTTCATCATCGTAAAGGGCACACAATATTCCAACTAAATGCATTAGTCCTGATGCTTCACGTGCGGATGAATATGGTTCTGATCCATCTAAACGAGAAAAAAATATTTTTAGATGACCATCATCCCAACTAACAATCAAGTTTCTTCGAAATAACTTACTTAATCTTTCTTGGATTTTTATCAAGATATCTGGACGTTGAGCTAAAGTCTGATAGTCGCCTTGTAAAGTTTCAATATCGTGTCTACGCTTAGCAAAGTCTTTACTGCCAAATTGAGCATAGTCATATTCAAAGTTGTAGTGTGTACTGTGACCATTATAGCTTATTCGATGACCATCATAGTTTGATCTGAACTGCTCTAATAAACCAATACGTCCAGCAGAGATAAAACGAGTTTTTTTCTGAATATGGGGCCGTATGCTATCTCTTAAACTTCTTAAAAGATGTGTTTTACCTGAGCCATTAGGACCTAAAATACAAGTAAAAGTATTTTCTAATATGATATTTCTTTGAATAGATCCATTATGGCTATTGATATTACATGTAAGATTTAAGGGCAAATCCATTTAAATAAACTCTTGTTAAAAATAAATTTTTTAATTTTATAGTAAAATTTTACAAACTAGATGATTAGTTCGAGCTTAATTAGAATTTGGTAAGACTTATCTTAAATTCTTAATTTAAGATTTTCTAAAATTAACATAATACGCGTTATACGAAATGCGTTATAATTATCTATAGAAATCAATGCTGTAGTTACATGATTTTAGCCCACATACCCTCTGGTGGGCTTTTTTTATGATTTTTCACGTTCCACGCCTATTATTTGATCAATGTTTCACAACTTTGTTCATATCAGTTAAACAATCGTGGTTAATCATAGGGTCTAAAAAAACGGCTCCAAAAGCCTCTTTTTTGTGGTTCCTGTTCTATCTGTTCAAGCACTGGAATGCGCTTGTTTTCAAGAGTAGTCAATCCGTCATAGTTCGGCTCTGGCTCTAACCGAGGATCTGTTGCTATATCCTGATTAGATTTCTGATCGGTAAACGTATTCATATTGGCTTTTGGGGCTTCTAATAGACGTTGCATAGCTTCAATCTGTTCTTGATAAAACGATTCACGTTCTAGTGATTGATTTTCTCTCTGTACTGCCTGATTTAATTGTTTTTCTAGTATGTCAACTTGACGTTTTAATAAGTCAACTTCTGTTAAGTTTTGACTGTTAGTCGATTGACTTTGGTTGACAGTAGAGTTGTTCTTTTGTGGCTCTCCAAAGACCCTCAAAGCCTCTGAAAAATCAATTAATCCATCAGATCCTTTTGATAAATTTCCTTTATTTATATGGGCATAAATAGCCTGTCTAGAGTATCCATATAGTTTTGCTAGTTCTGAAACTGACAGTTTTTTCATCATGTAAACCAGTTTTCAATTTGTGTTAATACTTGACTGTTAACTTTACAATGTCAATTAACAACGTCATTGAAACCCTACTTTTTTTAGTAAAGGAATTAACTCCTTAAATTTCTCTGAATCTTGCAGCATTTCAGCGATGCGTATTGCAAATTGTTGATAGCTTTCTGTGCCTTGGGAATACTTACTCATCTCAGGAAGTTCGGAGAGTTTATTGGCAAATAGGTGGCATTGTTTATCGGTCATTTTTGAAAAAAGATCGATAGTGTCTAGATCACGCTTATTCTCTAGTGACTTAGCAGCTGATTTTTTTTGTTTAAAGTTAAATGAAAAGCCTGTAATTGATCTACCAGTCTTATGCTGTTCAACTTTGGCCGTGATGTCTGTATGTTCATTAACTTGTTTTAATGCAATCTCTAAGACGTATTTTTTAAAGTCATACATCCGCTTGTATTCACGATCGAGCACACCTATTTTTTGTCTGAAATCATGCATATTTATAACTGGTGTTTTTCCTGTACTACGCCATGCAATAAGGATCTCATATAAACGAACAGCATAAGCACTTGTTAAATTGCTAATTTGCTGTATTTCATACTTTGTAAATTGTTCTTCTAGTCTTGTAATTAAAGGAACAATAGCGGGAGAAAAAATAAGTCTAACAACCGCTTCATGGTCAATATAAGCGACCTCACTCACCCATCTTGACTTATGATTAATAACATTACCTTTTTCACTGAGACTTTGATAACTAAACTGTCTTGCAAATAGACTATCACAAGCATTTTTTAGTGCTTGATAAGCTGTATTTCGATGTACACCAAATTGATTGATATAACTCTCAGCATGAACCGTTAATGGGTTATTAGCATTTATTCCCTTACCTGATTCCCTTGCTTCAATAATAGCTAGGAGAATTAACCGCTGTTCAACTAGATCAAGGTTGTAACTGGCATTAATCAAGGCATTATCTTTAACGATTAGTTCTGTTTTCATAAGACGAGTTATATTTTTAATTCGTTAAGACGAGATTACATTTCTAATTCGTTTAATGCAAGGTAAACCTCGTTTTAATGCAAGGTAAACCTCGTTTTAATGCAAGGTAAACCTCGTTTTAATGCAAGGTAAACCTCGTTTTATAATGTATAAAAACCTTGTAAATAAGGGCCTTCAGCATATTTAAAAGCATTGAAAAACTTTAAAAATAACTAAAAGCCTAAGCAAAGAAAAATTGCCCTTGGTTTTCGCTTCGCTCAAACTCTATTGAATCTCGCTTTCGCTCGATTCGTGGGGGCAATTTTTGGTTAATATTTTCATAACTTTGAAAAAACAAAAGCAAGATCAAAAACGACTCGGAATTCGCTTCGCTCATGAGTTTTTTTACTCGCTACGCTCGGTCTTGAATCAAACTTGGAAGGTTCGCACCCATGCGGGATGCTCTGCAATGCAAGTGATTAATGGATACGGAGCTTGTAATCATGAAAAGAGATGGCCAAATTTTCTCAGTTCGCTCGTAGACACTCGCTCTACTAATTACTCTTAAGAGGAAAAGAGAACAAAGCGAACGGAATGTGAGCGACTAAGAAAAATCTAAATCTCAAAACTTATTCTCTCTGACTACAAGCTCCCATCTAAATTTTTTCGGGAGTAGCCGAGTCATCCCGAAGGGTGGCGACCTCCCTTTTAGATACGCGTAAACAGTTGCCATTACTCGGAGCGTCACTGCCTTCTAGGTAGTGACGCTCCGGGTATAGCCTTGATTTATGCGATATAAAGCCTTTTTTAAAAAATTATGCCCACGTGATTTAAAATTTGTTTTATTATTAAAACTTATCTTTTTTGCTCTTTTTCATAGCTTTCAATGTTCTCCAATTAAAAAAATCGCAATAAACATGAAATATCAACATCTTACGTGCTTGATTAGAACTTTTGTTTCCTTGTTTATGAATTTATTTCTCCACTGGCCAATCAAAATTTTTAATACTTTTCATATTAAAAATGGTCATTAACACTTACCAAAGTTGGATGCGATTCGATTAATTTTTAAACAAAATGGTGAGAAAAGTCTCTGCAGTGATTTTTTTCGCCCAAAAATTGGTTTTTTTAGAAAATTTTTTAAACTTTTTTGTAAGCTGCACTTTCATTAAAAAAAGTGGAGCTCAAAATGAGTATTTTTTCACGTTTATTTCACCAAGATTCTCATCAAAATCATGCGATTTTACAGCGTTCTGCTGTTGAATATTTTGATATGACTGCATATGTATCACTAATTTTTAGTGATGGCCAAAGAACATTAAAAGCAAGTGAAATCAAAGAGTTTTCTTTTTCTCGACGCTTAGGCTGTTATCTTGTGCTGATTTCTGAAAATCAATGTAGTGAAACAAAAAGAATTAGTAAAAAGTGTAAAGCTGAAATTGAGAAATTGCAGCTTATGCTTGATGACATTATTTGTGAATAAACTAGAAGCACAGCTTATGCAAATTTGCCAGCACAATCGTGATGGCTCTTTTGCAACTCAAGCAAATCGACATGAAATGTTGTCACTTTTTTCGAGACAACTGCATGAATTGGGTTATCGCACTGATAAATTAAATGTTCATGATTTAAAAACTAGACATGTCAATGCACTTCTGAACAAGTGGAAAGATGAAGAAAAAAGCATTGGTACGATTAAAAACCGGATGGCTATCTTGCGCTGGCTTTTCAAAAAAATTGGAAAACCCGTGGTTATTAAGAATAGTAATGCAATTTATGGAATACAAAATCGGCAATATGTGACAAATGAAAATAAATCAATTTCATTAAAAGGGATCGATTTATCGCAAATTGATCCAAATATTGCGCAAAGTTTGCGATTGCAAGAAGCCTTCGGACTTAGACGTGAAGAATCAATTAAATTTCAACCTAGCTATGCTTTAGATGGACAATATATTGATAATGCTAAATATATTCGAATAAAGAGCAGTTGGGCGAAAGGTGGCAGACCACGCACAATCCCGATAACCAATGAAAAACAGCGCAATGAGATCTGGAGTGCATACGCGCGAGCGGTTGAAAATGGGGGGTCTTTGATTCCCAAAGAAAAAACGTATGTTTCTCATTTGTCTTTTTTTGAAAACATCACAAGATCGCTCGGTCTCGGGCAAACACACGGTTTGCGACATGGCTATGCGCAAGCACGATATTTGGAACTTATGGGCTTTGAATGTCCCGCTGTTGGTGGTATTAGAAAACTCACGGCTGTAGAAAAGCAAAAAGATGAGGTGATACGTCTGCAAATTAGTGAAGAGCTCGGTCATAGCCGAATCAATATTACGTCGGTGTACCTTGGTAGCTGGAGTAAAAAATAATGGTTATTGCCGAAGAAATAAGAGCAAGACTTCCTATTTGTGGTAAATGCATCAATTGCAAATTGGTGATTTGGAATGCAGAAGCTGAGCTAAAAACGACTCCTAATTTGATCCGTTTTAAAAAATTAGAGCAGAATTTCTTTTACATGGTGCGATGCTCATGGCTCAAAACGCCAATCTTTGAACCTCAATTCTTAACGGGGTGTGAGGGGAAACAAGAGCAAAGATGAATCCATTACATATTCCATTCAATCAGTTACTTAGTTCTTTTCGTGGGCTTCTCATTGCAGAATTAATCTTAGCTTTTGTCATTGGAGTCTTATTAATTATTTTATTTAATACTTATATTTTAATAACTTGGAAGATAAAGGAGTCTGATGTAGAGCGAGTCAAAGATAATGCTTTTAAGTTTTTTTTAGTGATTTCAACAGGGCTTTTTATATGTGCTGTTATTCATTATTCAAGCTATTTAAACGTTAGCAAACTTCAATTTTTTATACTTATGTTGCTTGCGATGGGTGAGCTCGTTTTGGCTTCTTATGCATCTTCAAGAATTATTGGGCATGAAAATATTGAGTATGAGCGAAAAACTATTGAGAAAAAGCAGTCTGCCGAGGGGTTAGGAACGCTTTTAAATGCAGTTGAGTTAACGCAAGAGGTTGGAACCCCTTTAATTTCTTATATTTTGGATGATCAGCTTAAGGAACCTGTCTGGAAATCGCTAAGAGTGACCAATGAAGACCGAGGGATTATTGCAGGCGTATCCGGTGCAGGTAAAACAGCTTATTTAGTTCTACAATTGATTGATTGGATGGAATCTGGACAAAGTTTTGTTGCAACAGATATCAAGCCTGAAATTTGGGCGATCTTGAAATATAACAATATTTTTGAGCAGTTCGGATATAAAGATTGGGTTTTTAATCCAACCGATATCAATGCGGATCACTACAATTTATTTTCAGAAGTACATGATTCAGCGGAATTTAATGAAGTGCTCAATATCATTATTCCTGACTCTGACTCCTCAGATGCAAAAGTCTTTAATGATAATGCAAGACGGCTTTTAAAAGCCGTGCTGATAGAATTAGGCCCTAAAGCATCATTGCCAAATGCGCAACGTTTTATCAATTTAATGGACGATAATGCTGAGCTGTTAAAGACCTTGAGACAGTCGCAAAATGAAACCGTGTCGAGTATTGCAAAAGATATTTCGCGTACAGCAAAAAGTGATAACTTGTTTGCATCGATCATGACCGCAGTGTCAAAAGCATTTGACTTTCTTGATGATGAACGCATTAGAAAATCAATTTCAGACAATGCAGAGGGCTTTTATTTAAAAGACGTTCTGATGCAGCCCAAACAAGCAGTTTTCTTGCAATTTGATCAGCAGTATAAGAGTTCAACGGCAACACTTTTTGGTGCAACTGTGGCGCATGTCATGCGCATCCTGCAAGCGAATCAAGATCGTGGCGCGGTGTTCCTCGCGCTTGATGAAATTATCAATTGTACCCCTATTCCAAAATTTACTGAGTTACTCAATACCATCCGTTCTGCAAATATGCCTACTTTCTTATACCTGCAAAGTTTAGAGGGCTTAAATCGCTTGTATGGTGCAAATGCCGACAGGTTATTCTTAGGTTCGAGCAATTACAAAGTTGTGTTCAGAATTGAAGATAATTTTACTGCTGAGGAATTTAGCAAACTGATTGGGAAAACAGAAACGACTTATTTCATCTATGCAAAGAATAAGGGGCAAGGTATAAATAATCATGATATTCAGACCCAAAGCACGTCATCAGGCGATTCAGAAAATACAAGACGTGAATATATTATTGAGCCTGATGAGTTGATCCATTTGCCTAAATATACTGCTGTTGTAATGTATAACGGTACGTTTGGCACCTTAGATATTCCAAAGTATTGGGAGTTGTTTGATATGCCGATACGTATTAAAAAGGCCAGTCCAAGTGATTACTTGAACTATGAAAAAACGGCTATATAGCCGTTTTTTGTTATCTGGTGTGCCCTAACAACAGAATTTCGCATAAGAGGTTTTATGTTAAATAAAAAGACACTTACTAGGTATGTGTTTTTGGGGCAATGTTACTTGGTAATAAACTTCTCTATATCCATTATTGAGTCCTTGAAATCTTTACAAGCCTCTGACTCTTTCGATTTACCACAAGATTTTTTGAATTCTTTCTCAATTATCTTCTCAAAATCCTTTTCAGAACTCATAACAGCATTTTTACAGATAGAGGAATATATATTTTTAGAGCAAGACTCATTAAAAGTATTATCAGGAATAGATTTAGATAATATTGATGAAAATGAAGAAATTCCTTTATTTGCTCTTATCTCTGATAAATTAGTTTCTGATGCTTTTTCCCAAATCCAATTCTGATAATTAATACATTGAGTTGCTGAACTTACCGTTGTATTAAAACAATACATATCTACTTTTTGATTGGGTTTAAGGCTTGCCGCAAAATCAGAATCGGAAATATAAGCCTTAAAATTTACATAGTTTTCTGTTAGATCGGCATACATTTTTCCATTTTGATCTAATTTTACATTTTTGACTGTACCTTTTAAGCGGATCCATTGACTTGCATAATCTCTATTTGCCGCCACCTCATTCCCTGCAAAATCATTCTTTATTTTATTTGTTGTTACTGCCTTTTTAGGCGAAATTTTAACTATTTTTTCCCAGTCAAATAGTGCATCACCACTATCTATCCACGTGGTAAAATCATCATAAATAAGAATATTCTTTATGGATTCTTCTTTACTTGCAAAAGCAAATGATGATGTCATTAATAATGTTGAGATTAGAAGACATTTCATAAAAATAACTTATTTCTTAATTAACTAGGAGTGGGTCACCATTCGCCACGCTTACATAATTTATAAGCGCGCTCAGCGAATGTCTTGATTTGGTTTTTTACACCTTCTTTTAATTCAGGAATATGACCAAAATATTGCCTTGTATATGCTTCATCTATTAGATTTAATCTTCGGGATAGCTCTCTTCCCTTAAATTGCTGTTTTGTAATATTCCTATATTGCATTTGGTCCATACCACTTTGACGTATAGTCATTACTTCTTTAGCAATTTCATAAAAATTTTCACAATCTTCATATTTTTCTGCAAAAATATGTGTCGAAGAAGAAAGGAAAATTACAAATAAAATTATTTTTCTCATTATTAAGTTTTCTTAATTGTGTAGCAGAAAATACATTATACATTTTGTACAGTTAATTTTAAGCCTAATGCATGAACAACACGGTTAATTGTATCAAAACGAGGTGATGAATCTTGACGCAGAGCTTTATAAAGCGCTTCACGACCTATTCCAGCCTCTTTTGCAATTTGAGTCATACCTCTAGCCTTTGCAATAACACCGAGTGCATGTGCTAATTCGGCAGGGTCATTATCCTCAAGAACTATATTGAGATACATCACAATATCTTCTTCAGTCTTAAGCGCTTCTGCCATGTCAAAGCTAGGTAGATCAGCGACTTTAACCATTTTTTAATCCTCTAAAGATTTGGATAGCTCTACAGCTCGGTTTATATCTCTTTGCTGTGTAGATTTATCACCCCCCCCAAGCATAACTATTACAACATCACCATGTTTGATGTAGTACATGCGCCAACCTGGGCCGAAGAACTCTCTCATTTCCCAAACGTCTTCTTGAATATGTTTTACATCACCCCAATTCCCACGTTGAACCTTATCTAATCTTCTATTCAACTTAATACGGGTTATATTGTCTTTTAGGCTATCTAACCATTTATCAAATTCAGGGAGACGTTTAATTTCGATCATGAATGTTCCTCACTATATTGTAGTCGATCGAATACATTTAATATAGCAAATATTAATCATTTTATTTGATATAATCAATATGCTATATAAGATATGCTTATTGAAAAAGTCAGAATCATTGGCAAGAAGTATCAAAAACGTTCATAAAAAAGCCGACTTGGAAACAAGTCGGCTTTTCGGGTTTGCGTCCCCGATTTTTTTATAACATAACTTTTTGAAATATAACACTATTTAAAAATGAATTTCGTATAGCGCCCATTATGTTAAATGCACTGTAAATTCCACGATTTTTGGAGTTCTCGTATGAAATTTTATGTTAAATAAAAAGCCACTTAAGAATTAAGTGGCTAGATTTTTATAATAATTTGCTATGTATGGAAGTAATAATATTTTCATCTTTATGAATAGTTAATGGGAATTTATCACATTTAATAATTCTGCTTTTTAATTCAACTATTAAATTATCTCCATTTCTAGTTAAGTTAAAGATCTTGGCTTTATCAGGAAATAAAGATGAAGCAAAAATGTTGAGATCTTCTTGATTAGTAGCATCTTGGATTTTAGGTAAACAAGGAGCCACGATTGCTAATAATATATCCTGTAGTGCAAGAGCTTCATTGATTTGACTTGTAGATGCCGCAAAGATTAGACATTTGACAATATCTTCATATGCATGATGGATTTGCTCGTTCGTCAGAGTATCAATATGAGAGATTTCTTCTATTGCTGCATCAACCTTTTTCTCAGAAGTATTTTGATCCGACAAATTATAATAAGATTCAATAGCTCCTTTTTTTAAGAAAAATACACCACAAGATTCAATAATTTCTAACAATGCCTCATATCTGTTTTTAATAATTATCCAATCTGTATGATTTTCTTTTAAAAAATCTATTAATACACTGTTATCATTAGAAAATAGTATTGAGAATGCTGCTCTTTTTTTGGCTTTAGCTATATCAGATTGACCATTAGTCCAATATGGATGTTGTGTAGCTAAAGCTTCTATTTGATTCCATTTGGTATTCACTAAAGTAGCGAATGTACTATTAATGTCTCGAGCCAAACTAAGAGCATCTCTTGCTCCTTTTGTTGATGCTTTAAAGTTAGCTGATTCATTTCCTGTTAAGAATGGAGAAATCACATCAACTCCATCTGCAATAGCATCAGCATCAGCTAAAATTACAGGCTCTTTACCAAATAGTTTAAGTAGTTTAGCTACTATAGGAATTTGATCTTTACCAATAACAGGAA
>NZ_JBZAYJ010000008.1:0-9246 GCF_058243045.1 Acinetobacter sp. LipI_23
TTGGATAAGAATCAAATTGTTAAATCAAATCAAGTTATAGAAGCTTCCTATCAATTAAGTGCTGTAGAACAGCGTATCGTCTTGGCAGCTATTTCACGTATTCCGAAGAGCCAGCCTATTACTGATGATGAGTTATACCCTGTAAGCGTTAATGAACTACAGCTATTAGGAGTACATGAAAAAACCGCATACAGAGACTTAAAAGAAGGTATTAATAGACTTTATGAAAGATCTATTAATCTTAGTATTGATGATAAATCTATAAAAATGAGGTGGGTACAAGAGATCCAGTTTTTGGATAGTCAAAGTATCATTGGTATTCGTTTTTCAAAACCTATCTTGCCCTTCATATCTAATTTAAGTAGAGAATTTACTAAGTATGCTCTATCAGATATTGCTGGGATCAATAGTGGATATGGTATTCGTATTTATGAATTATTGGTGCAATACAGACAAATAGGTAAGCGTGAAATCTCTGTTGAGAGCTTACGAAGCATGTTGGAGCTTGGCAAAAAATACCCACTATTTGCAGATTTCAAAAAACGGGTAATTGATACTGCTGTAGACCAAATAAATGAATGCAGCCCATTAAGCGTTTCCTATGAGCAGAAAAAAACTGGTCGTAAAGTCACCCATATTCTTTTTTCATTTAAAGAAAAATCAAAAAGTATTAATCAACATAACGAACAAGATAAGGTTTATAAACTAACAGACGCTCAAATCAATATGTTTGGCAATCAGCTTTCTCGCTTACATGAGCTATCGCATTTAGCAGCTCAAGGAGAAAGCTATGATGTACTGGCATCAAGAATAAAAGAAATGCTTAGAGATCCAATACAACAAAAGCAATTTATTCCTCATCTTAGGAATTTAGGTTTTAAAGGGTGAGGTTTGATTGTGTATGTAGCGGTTGACTGTTTCTTAATGTATCTTAGTTCACATAATAGACAACCTAAATTACAACATGAAATCACTATCTGTTATCGAACTTTCAAACCTCTATGGAATGACTCGTCAAGCCGTTTATAAACAAATAAATAAAGGTAATTTAAGTAAGAATAGCGATGGTAAAATTGATCTTTCTGAAGCTATTCGAGTCTTTGGTGAACCATCTAAACATGTGAACAGTTCACAGACAACCGAAACACGAAAGTTGTCAGAAGTTCACTTGCTTGAACAACAGGTTCACATGCTTCAAAAACAGCTAGAACAGGCTCATGACCGTGAGAAATTTCAACGAGATGAATTAAAAGCTAAGAATGATCAGTTACATGTTAAGGACGAACAAATTGAGGCAATGCAACGTCTATTAGAAGCCCCAAAAACCAATATGACTACGTTTACCGATCAAGAACCGTTGCAACCAAGCATGACCAAAACAGCTCCAGAACCGGACACAGCAGAAGCTAAACATGACGGATTGACTACTCTGGTCGAAACAGAAAATAAGCGTATTCCGGTGCCGGAGCATGTTGAACCGGAGCAGCCGAAAAGAGGGTGGTTAAGCCGGTTTTTCTTGCCGAATGGCTAAGGGCATTATTCAACTGAGCTAATCAAAAGTGTGGAACATTGATCAAAGAATAGACGTGGAACACGACTATTCACGTAAAAAGCCCAATCGGTAGTGATTGGGCTTTTTTATATACGATAAGATTATGATTTATATCAGAATAAAAATAGCATTTCGTATAAGGTGTATTATGTTAATTTTAGATAAACTATAGAATCCATTAGTTTTTAAACCAATAAATTAAATATTTTATGGAACTCCAGAATATTTATTCAGGCGATACTTAAGCAATAAGGGTAGGGTGATTACATAAAGTATTGCAGCTAATGCCCATACCATTCCAGGAGCTGATGCCTGAGTCATAAAATAGAGGCTAGTAACTAATACAGGACCAATTATAGCCCCCAGACTATTAAAACTGCTTAATAGCCCTTGTAATTCACCTTGTCTTTCATCACTAATACCTCTGGACATCATTGCTTGCAAAGCAGGAACGGCTACTCCACCAAGGGCAAACAATGGTAACAACGCAAAAGGCACCCATTCTTCAACAGCAATAGATAAAAGAAGTAAACCAATTGCATCGCAAGCTATTCCACATAACAACGTATTTTTCTCTCCAAACCTCTTTACCATAGGGGCGATAGCAAAAGCCTGTGCAATAGAATGGCATATTCCATAACTAGCAAGGGAAACACCTGCAATAAATATACTCCAGCCATAACGATCCTGCCCATAGATAACCCATAAAGTTGCGGGGACTTGTGAAACCAATGTGATAATTAAAAAGATACCAAGCAATGGAGCCATATTAGGTTGAGTGATCAAATAGGATAATTTCTTTAATATTGATTGCTCCTGAACCTTCTCAGTCATTTTATTGCTGTGTTTTGATTCTTTTAATAAGACTGCTGTCATTATTAAATTAATCCCATTCATAAAAGCAGCAGCAAAGAACGGTGCATGTAAGTTCCATTCACCCAAAACTCCACCTATTACCGGACCCGCTATAAACCCAATACCAAAGACAGCTCCAAGGAGACCAAACCTTTTTGCACGCTCATGGGCTGGAGTAATATCTGAAACATAAGCTGTTGCAACAGCCATGTTGGCACCTGTAATTCCCGCAAAAATACGACCAATATATAGCCACAATAGAGAAGGAGCAGCAGCCATTAGGAGATAATCAGCCGTTGCACCAGCAATTGAAATAATTAATACAGGTCGACGTCCAAATCGGTCACTCAACGCTCCAAGGATAGGTGCAAAAATGAACTGCATCAGAGCATACACAGCTAATAAAGCACCATAGTGAACACCGCCTGCTTCAGCTCCAGCCAATGACCGTAATAATTCAGGCAAGATCGGCATAATTAAACCAATCCCAACAGCATCCAGAAATATAGTGATTAAAATCACGCTCAATGATTTCTTCACAAATGCCTTCTCTAGCAATGATAGAATTAATATTCTCTCACACACTCCCTATCAGTGATAGATTTATGAGTAAAAAAGATATTGCACCTCAACGTCTGACACGTGAAATAGTCCTGCGTACCGCATTGGATATGTTGAATGAAGAAGGCATAGATTCAATAACCACACGCAAGCTAGCTCAACGATTGGGTATTAAATCTCCAACTCTATATTGGCATTTCAAGAATAAATCCTTGTTAATGGAAGCAATGGCGGAAACCATTATAAATGAACACCATTTAGTTTCTTTACCCATCGATGGGATGACATGGCAAGATTGGTTGCTCGCTAATTCTGTAAGCTTTCGTCGAGCACTACTAGCTTACCGTGATGGTGCTCGTCTACATGCAAGAACTAGCCCCAGTCAAGGACATTTCAACACGATTGAGGCCCAAGTTGCGCTGTTATCTCATGCTGGGTTTTCTCCTGTTGAAGCAGTTGCATTACTTATGACATTAGGAAGGTTTATTGTTGGGTGGGTCCTTGAGGAGCAGCAAGAAGAAATAAGATCAGACCCACCATTCGAAGCCGATCCAACTATATATCCACTCATGCTCCAAGGAGTGAATACCTTACAAAATATGAATGCGGATGACATTTTTGAAAATGGGATTCGTATGGTGATTATCGGTGCTGAAAGACAACTTGATATTAAAATGCAAACTTAACTCTATACTGCTTTAAGCAACTGTTCTATTTAGTAATAAAGCTTTTATCCTTAATTATTTAACATAATAGAGCTTATACGAAATGCATATAAAAATAGTTTTATATTTCAAAAAGTTATGCTATAAAAAATTGGGACGCAAAACCTAAAAAACCGACTTGGAAACAAGTCGGCTTTTTTATGAACAGTTTTGATAGTTCTTGCCAATAAATCTGACTAAAAATTACGCTTTTCAGCTTGAGTAATACAATTTTGTGATACATTATTGTATATACAAATTTGAATGTTTTTTATGGAACAGTATTTCGAATGGGATGAGGCAAAGAATCGAAAGAATCAGAAAAAGCACGATGTCTCTTTCGAAACAGCAAGCCTTGTTTTTGATGATCCATTAAGGATCTCAATCCAAGACAGACATACCGATGGTGAAGAACGTTGGCAAACCATTGGAAAAGTAAAAGGCGTACTAATGCTCTTAGTAGCTCACACCATCTTTGATGAAGATGACTGTGAAATCATACGAATCATTAGTGCAAGACAAGTCACTAGGGCGGAGCGAGATAGATATGAGCATGGTTAGATACTCACGCAAAGAACTGAATGAAAAATTCAGCGACAAGCAAGATGCTGAAATTCAACGCTTGCTTGCTAAGGGAACGGTTCCTGACGATCAGCTAGATCTCTCAGATATGCCCGAAATTACCGACTGGAGCAATGCTGTACGCCATAATCAATTCTATCGCCCAGTGAAGCAACAGACTTCCATTCGTTTAGATGCTGATGTACTTGCATGGTTTAAAGCTCAAGGCAAAGGCTATCAAACACGAATGAATGAAATTTTGCGGGATGCTATGCTCAAAGAATTAAAAAATCATCAGTAAAAATGGGAGCTTAAGCTCCCATTTTTGACTTCGCATAAGGTGTATTATGTTAATTTTAGTGAGGCTAAAAGATCTTTTCAATCGGTAATCATTCAAAAACCTATTCAGTCTTTCAACTCATTGGGCTAGTTATTAGTTTTTAATACCATTAACAACTTTCCCTGTTACATCCTCATAGAACAGCAATAGTGCGTAAACACGAGATAATTCTTGACTAGACCTACTGTATGACTCGGCTTTTTTGTAAATAGACGAAGACCATGTGCTATAGAGTTTAATAGACTTTAGAACATCTAATTTTCCAGATAGCGCAAGTTGTTTAATATTTATCGCATTTTGATATCTGTAATTATCTGGAATATAGTTGAGGCTTCCATAATTTTGGAGTAAACCTTTTGCACTTTTACAGTCTGTAGTATTTTCCAGTTTATTGTTGGACTCACATCCTTTAACGTTTATGGTATCAAAACCAGATACCATTCCATGAAATAAGAACCATTCATTAGTGCCCATGAAATTGTAAAGTTGACCAATAGAATTTCTATCATAACGTGATTTTAAATTAGATACTTTTTCTCTAAACCTCTCATTATTCGAGTCATTACAAAGAGTTACTAAAGCTAAATAAAGAGACTCAGATGTAATTTTTTTCGGGTCTTGTCTAGTATTGATTGGAGAAAGAATTGCCCGTTTTAGAATAAATTTTTCATCATATACCTGAATTAAGTCATCTATATAATAAGTATTATCTTTACAATCAACTGTAGTATTACTTAACAAATTTTCGTTTGTTTTAGAATTATGCACATAGATAGTTGCATTAACGAGTTTAGGTTCATTGGTAACAACTACAGAATTTTCATCTAAATACATCACACCTGCTAAGGATCTCCATTTCCTCTCAGCAGCATGAGCAGTCATACATGAAAAGAGAGTTATCACCAAAAAAGTTAATATTTTCATTAAGTAGTAGCATATTATTAAAAATAATTTGATAAAAAGTATAATAGAGAAGTGTAAAATTAGCACTTACATAGCCACTAATTTATCAACATTCGTCAGATGACACATAAGTTGTCATTTCTGATTAAATAATATCAATGAGTTATAGAATTTAGTGACAATCAATGACATTAGTTAGTGACACATAAGCTGTCATTTATTTTATTTTGTTATTCAATATCTTAAAGTAAATATTTCAGAAAAATAAAAAGATATAATAATGAAAGAAGACTTTTTTACTTAAACCAGATTGAGATGTTTTTAGAGCATGTGCTGTTTGTGATAAATTGAGATTATGTTGAGTGAGTTCTCTAATAATTCTAAGTTGTTGAAAGTTCATAATTTGGATATAGAATATAAAAATAAGAGCAAATATATAAATAAATGCTCTTTTAGATGATCAATGATTAACGCATTGTGACGAATTCTTCAGCAGAAGTCGGATGAATTGCTAAAGTGTTATCGAAGTCTTTTTTAGTTGCTCCCATTTTTAAAGCAACAGCAAAGCCTTGCAGAATTTCATCCATACCGTATCCAATACCATGAATTCCGACCACTTTCTCATCAGTTCCTACACAAATTAATTTCATTTTTGTGAGTTGTCGATGTTCTGTTATCGCTGTATACATGGATGTAAAGGAAGAACTATAAATTTTGATGGCATCTTTACCAAATTTTTCTATGGCTTGATCTTCGGTTAATCCAACTGTTCCAATAGGTGGGTGACTAAACACCACAGTCGGAATATTTTCATAATCTAAATGTTCATTTGGCTTATTGTTAAATAAACGTTCAGACAGTCTTCGACCCGCTGCCACAGCAACAGGTGTTAACTCGACTTTACCTGTAATATCACCCACTGCATAAATGCCAGACTGTGTTGTATTTTGATATGCATCAACATGAATAAAGCGATTCTCGTTCAATTGAACTTGAGTCTTATTAAGATTGATCGCTTCAGTTGCAGGTTTTCTACCAATTGCCCAAATCAAGCAATCTACACTATGTTCTGTACCATCTTCTAGGTGTAATACAAGTGAGTTATCTTGAACTTTAGTCACTTTGTTAATCTGACTATGAGTATGCACGTTAATATTTTCACTGCGCATATTCTCTAATAGTGTTTTACCAAGGAAATGATCTAATCCACGCAAAGGCTGATGTTTACGAATAAATAATTGTACATTCGAACCCAATGCATTAAGAACACCTGCCAATTCCACAGCAATATAGCCAGAACCAACAATAGCAGTCCGCTTCGGTAAGTGTTCTAATCCGAAGAAACCATTGGAATCAATACCATATTCAGCACCTTCAATTTCAGGTTTGAATGCTTGAGTCCCCGTAGCAATTAAAATATGGTCAGCTGTGTACGTTTCACCATTTACTTCAATTGTTTGAGCATCTAAAAATTTTGCAAAACCTCGAATGACATCAACATTATTTTTAGCTAGTCCTGTGTCATACGATGTATGTATTCGGCTGATATAGGCTTGTCTGTTTTCAACTAATTTCTTCCAGTTAAAGGATTTCAATTCTGTATTAAAGCCATAGTCAGGACCATATTTATGAATCGCATCGGCAATTTGAGCTGAATACCACATCACTTTTTTAGGAACACATCCTACGTTGACACAGGTTCCACCAATATCACCCATTTCTATCAGTGCACATTTCTTACCATACATGGCAGCACGATTGACTGATGCAATACCGCCACTGCCTCCGCCAATCGCAATATAATCATAGTGTTTAGACATAAATGAAATTCCTGTTTTTTAGATTTAAAAAGTTAAAGACTTAAGCATTCATTTGAATGACAAATCTAAACTTAACATCTCCTGCTCTTAAACGTTGTAAAGCATCATTAACACCTACTAACGGTACAGTTTCTATTTCAGGACGAATATTTGCTAATAGACTAAAATCGAGCATTTTTTCTGAATCGTGAGGTGTTCCTGTTAAAGAGCCTTGAATTTTACTTATACAGTAATAACAAATAGACTTGCGAATACTAAGTTATATAGAACCTGCTAGCAAATTAGGGGTGGTTATAAAGCGAACTTATAGAAAACATTTAACATAAAATCTCTTATACGCAGCCCAGGTTAATCCTGGGCTTTTTGTTCAATCTGACCATTGGCTTCAAACATGCCAGGATTGGTGATCCGGATGCTTTCCTGACAATTTCCACAAAGCATTAACCCTGCAAATTTTTGAACATTTTCCTTTAATTCACAGAAATCACATGGCCGAGGAAAACTAAGGATACTTGCCGAGTTGACCAATTCTGTTGACATAACACTTCACCCTTTAGCTGTACACGCTTATTTGTAATAAATTTCAATATGTTATACCTGAATTAATGCATAAAGCGTGTACATTGCTTGTATACCCTATGTGTACAGCATATTTTCAATGATTTTAGAAACTTACTGTCATTTAATGTATACATAGGTGTACACATGCGAATCAATATAAATCAAATATTTAATCAATTCTTGCGTGTACACTTTCTGGAACTCATTTTTAAGTCAAAACAGTACAGTCATGTGCCAGTTTTTCTATCGTAACGACTGGTAAAGATGACAAAATCGTTATTCATTTACTATGAGAATATTTTGATACCACTTAATATATTGATAATTAACATTAAAATAGATAATTCTGGTATCATTCTAACAGTACAAGTGATACCAAAAAAACTATTTATTAAACAACAACTTAAAGTGTAAAAAGTGCCTTTTGTTGGTATCATCAGCGGTATCATTTAATTTATATATAAACCAATAACTTAACTACTTTTCTTTCTATTTTTTGGTATCAGATTCTTCATCATAATTAATCGTCTGTACACCTTATAAATCATGGATTTTGAGCTTTTATCTTTAGATGCGTGGTGTGTGAACCAAAAATTGCCGGTATGTACCGGCTCCCAATCCATTTAATTGACTTAACTGACAGTAAAGATAGTGCTTGGCCAAAAGAGATCCTGACTATTGTATTTTTAAGAGAAAAATCTATAAGCGAAAACTCTAGCCTACAGGTCAAAAATAAAACCTAAGTTAAAACGCTCTCACATGCGATTTCAGCCACATTTTTACATAAGACATAGAATCGACTATTGAAATGAGTAATCAGGTCAAAAAACGCAAATGAGCGCCAAATAGAGACTATTTTTATTCTAATCGGGATGAATAGAGTGAGTGTCTACGAGCGAAGCACCAAAATTCGCACCTCGACTCTCTGAAAAACAGCTTTTTAGGCTGTGAAGCCTAAATAAGCGTAAATCACATGCAGAAAATTGGGCCTAGATCGAGCGTAGCGAGTAAAAAAGCTTTATGAGCGAAGCGAATTCCGAGTTTCTTTTGCTCTTGTTTTTGCTTTTTCTCAAAGTCACAACAGGATGATCTAAAAAATTGCCCCACGAATCGAGCGAAAGCGAGATTCAATAGAGTTTGAGCGTAGCGAAAACCAAGGGCAATTTTTTCAAACGTATTTTTAATTATTTTTATATCTTTTAAATCTTTTCATTGAGCTGTATCCCTTATGGAGCAAGCCTTTCAACGTTCAACTATGACGGATTGACTACTAACTATGACGGATTGACTACTAACTATGACGGATTGACTACTTAACTATGACGGATTGACTACCAAATATGACAAGTATATAGTTGTCATATATAAAAGAAAATCAATGGTTTTATT
>NZ_JBZAYJ010000009.1:0-6582 GCF_058243045.1 Acinetobacter sp. LipI_23
CACCTCCGCGCTTCATCAGAAAACTGAAGGAACCTCCATTGAATCGAACTAATATTTTTTTTGGTGAATCGCATTCTGACTGGTTGCCTGTCAGAGGCGGAGAATCTGGTGATTTTGTTTTTCGACGTGGTGACGGGCATGCCTTCGCGAAAATCGCACCTGCTTCCCGCCGCGGTGAGCTCGCTGGAGAGCGTGACCGCCTCATTTGGCTCAAAGGTCGAGGTGTGGCTTGCCCCGAGGTGATCAACTGGCAGGAGGAACAGGAGGGTGCATGCTTGGTGATAACGGCAATTCCGGGAGTACCGGCGGCTGATCTGTCTGGAGCGGATTTGCTCAAAGCGTGGCCGTCAATGGGGCAGCAACTTGGCGCTGTTCACAGCCTATCGGTTGATCAATGTCCGTTTGAGCGCAGGCTGTCGCGAATGTTCGGACGCGCCGTTGATGTGGTGTCCCGCAATGCCGTCAATCCCGACTTCTTACCGGACGAGGACAAGAGTACGCCGCAGCTCGATCTTTTGGCTCGTGTCGAACGAGAGCTACCGGTGCGGCTCGACCAAGAGCGCACCGATATGGTTGTTTGCCATGGTGATCCCTGCATGCCGAACTTCATGGTGGACCCTAAAACTCTTCAATGCACGGGTCTGATCGACCTTGGGCGGCTCGGAACAGCAGATCGCTATGCCGATTTGGCACTCATGATTGCTAACGCCGAAGAGAACTGGGCAGCGCCAGATGAAGCAGAGCGCGCCTTCGCTGTCCTATTCAATGTATTGGGGATCGAAGCCCCCGACCGCGAACGCCTTGCCTTCTATCTGCGATTGGACCCTCTGACTTGGGGTTGATGTTCATGCCGCCTGTTTTTCCTGCTCATTGGCACGTTTCGCAACCTGTTCTCATTGCGGACACCTTTTCCAGCCTCGTTTGGAAAGTTTCATTGCCAGACGGGACTCCTGCAATCGTCAAGGGATTGAAACCTATAGAAGACATTGCTGATGAACTGCGCGGGGCCGACTATCTGGTATGGCGCAATGGGAGGGGAGCAGTCCGGTTGCTCGGTCGTGAGAACAATCTGATGTTGCTCGAATATGCCGGGGAGCGAATGCTCTCTCACATCGTTGCCGAGCACGGCGACTACCAGGCGACCGAAATTGCAGCGGAACTAATGGCGAAGCTGTATGCCGCATCTGAGGAACCCCTGCCTTCTGCCCTTCTCCCGATCCGGGATCGCTTTGCAGCTTTGTTTCAGCGGGCGCGCGATGATCAAAACGCAGGTTGTCAAACTGACTACGTCCACGCGGCGATTATAGCCGATCAAATGATGAGCAATGCCTCGGAACTGCGTGGGCTACATGGCGATCTGCATCATGAAAACATCATGTTCTCCAGTCGCGGCTGGCTGGTGATAGATCCCGTCGGTCTGGTCGGTGAAGTGGGCTTTGGCGCCGCCAATATGTTCTACGATCCGGCTGACAGAGACGACCTTTGTCTCGATCCTAGACGCATTGCACAGATGGCGGACGCATTCTCTCGTGCGCTGGACGTCGATCCGCGTCGCCTGCTCGACCAGGCGTACGCTTATGGGTGCCTTTCCGCAGCTTGGAACGCGGATGGAGAAGAGGAGCAACGCGATCTAGCTATCGCGGCCGCGATCAAGCAGGTGCGACAGACGTCATACTAGATATCAAGCGACTTCTCCTATCCCCTGGGAACACATCAATCTTACCGGAGAATATCGTTGGCCAAAGCCTTAGCGTAGGATTTCGCCCTCTCCCGCAAACGACCCCGTTAATTTAAATAAGTGCATGTTTTTATCCTACTCTTGGTAAGTCAGACCATTTGGTTAAATACGAAGGTGATCTAAGGTTTTGATTCATGTGCCATGTGGCTTCTTTATTGTTGGCAATGCCTAGCGTGACGAGATTCTTCCCAAACCGTTCACTGATGGCTTCGATGGCATCTGAAAGCCTTTCTCGCTCTTGCTTATGTGAATAGTCCGTGAATAGATCGGGCACAAACTTGGATTGATCTGTAATTTCGAGCAGCACGATTCCCGCCTTTTTATACTTAAAGCCTTTCTTAAATATCTGATCGATGCCTTTCATCGCGGCCTTGGTGATGAGCAGTAGATCATCCGTATGCTCATGCATTTGAACGACGATGTAAGGCGAGTAGCGCTCTGTCTTATCAAAGCGACCGGTTTGGATATACACGCCGATCATCTTGCAGATTGAGCCATCTTCCCGCATTCGTTTCACGGCTCTGGCCACATAAAGCCGAACCGAAGCTTTAATGTCATCCATTTCATACACTGGGTTGCCATATGAACGGCTGCTGATGATTTGCTTCTTCGCTACAGTATCATCACTAAGGTCAATACAAGAAAGGCCCTGTAGCTCAAGCACCGTCTTTTCCATCACGATACTAAACTGCTTTTTGATTTCTTTAGGATTGGCATTGATCAGATCCAGCACAGATTGAACACCCATAGTATTGAGCTTCTTACAGTTCTGTCTGCCTACGCCCCAAACCTCAGACACATCAACCTGCGCGAGTAGCGTTTCTGTAGAGCATGGGTCCATATGGGCCAGATTACAGACCCCATTGAAGAACTTGTTTTTCTTGGCGAGATGATTGGCAATCTTGGCTTCGGTTTTAGAGCGACCAATTCCAATACAGCAGGGTAGGCCTAACCAACGCCAAGCCTTAGCCCTCATGTCTTGAGCATATACAGTCAGGTCAAATAGATGCTCGTAAGCTGTGAGCTTCAGAAAGCATTCATCAATGGAATAGACCTTGTATCTCCTGGTGCAACATAGTCCCCAAGCAGCTCCATAAAGCGCTTGGACATTTCGCCATATAAGGAGAAATTACTTGATAGCACCTGAATGTCATGTTGCTTGATCAGATCCTGAATTTGAAATACAGGAATACCCATTTTAATCCCGAGGTCTTTCGCTTCTTGGCTTCTGGCCACCGCACAGCCATCATTGTTGCTGAGCACGATGGTCGGGCGATCATTCAAGGCAGGATTAAACACACGTTCACACGAGACGTAGCAATTATTCACGTCGACTAACGCGAATATTTCATTTTCACTTTTCATGGTTATTCTTCTTTTTATGAGCGGTGATAAATACGTTTTAAATTAAAAGTCACCACACCCCAGATTGAGATGGTCTGACTGTCATCAGGGATGATGTGATTGTAGTTAGGATTTTCAGCCTTCAACCAAAGTTCTGGAAGCGGATAATCTTCATCGCCAAATATCTCTTTGATTTCGGACTTTGACATCTTATTGGTGATCATCAGCCGCTTAATTGTCGAGGCATTGTTATCAATCAGGGCAATAACAATATCGTAATGCTTGGCTTCAATACTGCGATCAATAATGATTGGATCATTAATCTCTAGGCCAGCATCAAGCATGGATTCACTGTCTACATAAGCAATGAACGTAGAAATCGGGTTGTGAATCAGGAACTCATTCAGATCGAGCGCTTTGTCTTGCTCATCCTTGGTACTAAAGGCTGGACCTGCAGGGATGCGCTCTAGAGAGACGGGAATTGAGACTTTGGATTTGGGTAGAACTGCAGTAAGCCCTAACTGCGCAACCAGTTCATTTTGAACAGCGATTTGTTCAAGCACGGTATTGATGGTAGGGCTTGGCTTACCCTCTGGACCCATGAGCTCTTGTAAAGATGACCATGCGTCGTCAGAGAAGTAGATAGGCAACTTCTTAGACATGTGATACTCCTACGCTACGAGGCGTGTTTGGAAGTAGAATTTGTCTAAATAGGATATTACTAACAACGTTTGAAAATCAAATTTAAAAAGTTGTGGATAAACAAGGATGCGTCAGAATAAGACGTTTTGTTTCTGCTTATCGCGTGGAAAAGTGATGAATTCATCGGGCATTTGAAAAAAATATTCATGCGCGTGTTCATGATCTGCAGTCAGCCAGTCTTTTCTGTACTGCTGTGGAATAACGATGATGGAGCGTTTTTCATCCATCGGTGCATGGAATTGCTTCATGAAGGGGTGATGATCCGAATTGATGGTCAACATTGAAAAGGAACGTACCTTATTGCCATCAATCACCGCATCATCATAGATCCCTGCAACCGTGAAAGGCTGATCATCTTTACGCTTGATGGTGTACCAGTATGGCTTGCCATTGATGTATTTGGGTTCGTAGAACTCTTGCACAGGGACTAGGCAGAACTTGCTGTATTTCCATGAGTGTCGAAAGCTGGGCTTATCAGCTACAGACTCGGTACGTGCATTATAAGTGTGGCTGCTAAATTTCAATTCTTTCGCCCAACTCGGAAGTAATCCAAACTTTGCGATATCAAGTTCCAAATGTTCTGAGCCATTCAAGATGATTGGAGCGTGATAAGAAGGAAAGACATGATCCTTAAGCTCAAGATCGAACTGGCTAGTATCGACACCCAAAAGCATCAAATTTCTTTTACTTGGAAATAGGTAATTCGAGCACATGATTATCATACCTTTAAGTGTCACATTTCGAATTATTTGCCTTAAAATTCCATAACGGAATGTACCAATATTTGAATGATAGGTAAGAAAATACAATTAGACAGACTATAAGCAACAAATCAAGAGTCGTGAACTTTTGTCCTTCACGTACTAAAACTAATGAAAATGCACAAACAGGCGAATTCAAACATGAGGAGCGCCAGTTTCAAAAGCCTTATGATAATCAAAAATTTGAGCAAACTTCTCTAATGGTGTAAGCCAATCTAACTCTTTTCTAGGACGAGTATTCAGTGACATGGCAACTTGATTTAAATAATGCTGATCTGCCTGATTTAAATCAATCTCTTTAGGTAAATATTGCCTTATTAAACCATTCATATTTTCGCATGTGCCTTTCTGCCATGGTGAATGTGGGTCGACATTGAGTAAAGTAGGCATTGAGCATTTATTTGTTAAAAATTTAGAGAATGTGCAAGGGGTGAACGCGATATTATCGATTTCTCAATTACTTACGCAAAAGACCGTGATGGCCGCTTATCTATGAATTTTGGTACGCTTAACCGTCAAGGTGGTCAGCGCCGTCTAAATGTAGCAATTACTAGTGCTCGTCAAGGATTACATGTTGTCTCGGCCTTAATTCCAGAAGAAATTAATTTGGCACGCACCAATAGTGAGGGTGTAAGGGATCTAAAAGATTTCTTGGTTTTTGCTCGTAGTGGTCAGCTGCATTTAAATTATGCTGATCAAAGCAAACAGCAGACTAAAAAGAATTTGTAAAGTACTTACAAAATAGGCTTCAAGAAAAATATTGGAGCGTTGACCTCGGAATAGGTCAGGGCGATAGCTGTGTAGATCTTGCTATTAAAGATGACTTGCATGCAGATAGCTATATTGTAGGTATTCTAGTCGATGGTGAAAATTATGCAAAAGCAGCTACAGCAAGAGACTGTGATCAGCTCAGACCAACAGTATTAAATGGGTTAGGCTGGAAGGTATTATCAGTGTGGACAGTTGATTGGTGGCTGGATCCGGAGCATAACTTAACTAAATTGGTAAAAGCATTAGAAGAGATCTAAATAAATCAACAGGTTGCTTAAGTTGTCTGAAACCTTTGAGATGGAAAGCATGCTTTAAATCAAGTCATTGACTTGGGTTGCATGGTCCATGTGAGTCGTAAATTCTATGAACTGCATGTGACGGGGAAAAGTCAGATTAATGAACAGGAATTTTTAAGGTCATCAGATTAAGTGTATTCTGATAATGAATAAAGCGCCGTTTGGCGCTTTATTCATCCTAGCTCTTCAATATTGCAAAATGCGATAATTGGTTTATACTTGATTTATAGCAAAATGCGATAAAATATTATGCATGTGATCACCCACGCTCGAATTATAGAAGCAATTCACAAGTGGCCACAGGCTGAAACGGCATTAGATGGTTGGTATCGAATCATAAAGGCAAACGATCCGAAAGATTTTGCTGAGATGAAACAGCTCTTTCCAGCGGTCGATAAAGTTAGAAAGTTCCATGTATTCGATATTGGCGGGAACAAGATCCGACTTATTGCCGTCGTGATGTATCACGCAAAACGTGTGTATATTCGTCATGTCTTGTCCCATAAAGAATATGACCAAGGTCATTGGAAGGAAGGTTAGTATGAACGCGATGATTAAACAGGCCGTAGACCACTGGCACTACGTTGCACCATTGCTTAGCAAGCCAGAAAATGAAGACGACTTTCATACACTTGTTGAAGCTTTAGATGAACTTTTAGATACCGTTGGTGATGACGAGTCTCATCCTTTAATGGGGCTTATTCATCAGCTTGGTGATTTGGTTGCTGATTATGAAAATGAGCATCTTCCTATGGTTAAAGGGGATGGCCGTGCTGCTTTGGCTTTTCTAATGGAGCAACATGGTTTAGGTCAGTCTGACTTATCAGAGGTTGCAACCCAATCTGTGATTTCTGAGATTTTAAGTGGAAAACGCCAACTGAATATTCGTCATATTAAGGCATTGTCTGAGCGGTTTAATGTATCGGCAGATACGTTTTTCTAAAAGATAGGGCGCCGTGAGGCGCTGAAC